>CALXSX010000071.1 GCA_944391265.1 uncultured Clostridia bacterium
AAGGATAGGCAACCATTTGTTTTGTAAATAATTTGAAAGAGGAAGCAAATCATGAAAGTAATAGCGGTTTTTGTACTTGCGGTGGTTTTTGTGGCGCTTGTGATAATTGATATGTGGTCGAAAAGCAAAAGCTCCGAAGACTGAAAATTAAAGGCACGAATTGGTATCTGCGGCGTGAGCCGTTAGAACCATTCGTGCCTTTTGTTTACAGATCAAAACCGGTATATTAAACTGAGATTATAGCAGTGCGGAGCTTGCCCCCCTCAACCTCTATAACGCCGTATGTACCTGTGAACAGTGAAAGTGAGCCAGGGTTTAAAATGATACCGTTTTTATAGTACGTTGTGCTTGGAATGTGGGTATGACCGTACAGTACCAGATCAAAGCCTTCGTCAATTTTTTCTTTGAGCCTGCTCTCACCGCTTCTTACTCCAAATAGATGACCGTGTGTTATAAACTCTCTTTTGCCTTCAAGCTCGGCTTCTAAGACCCTGGGAACACCGTTTCCTATGTCGTTATTTCCGCATACATAATAAAAAGGCAGGTCGGGGAATTCCTTTTCCAGGCTCCTGCAGTCGCTTAAAATATCTCCGCAGTGAAAAACGCAGTCTACCGCGCCTATGTTTTTTATAACAGCAGTTGCTGCCTTCCAATTCCTGTGTGTATCCGAAAAAACGAGTGCTCTCATATTTGTTGACCTTTCTGATTTAATAATAAAAATATATCATTATTTTTTTATATTGTCAATAATATTTTGCCTAAAGCGGCAAATTTTAATATTTTATTTAATGTGTGGGTATGATAATTTTATGATATACAGATATGTTATTTATGGACTTCTCGGCTGGAATCTTGAAGTGATATGGACAGGTGCCGGAGCTTTTCTTGACGGTGACATAAATATGATCGGGCACACATCGCTTTGGATGTTTGTAATATACGGAGCGGCAGGCGTGTGCTTTGAAAAAATCCATAAGTTTATCAGCAGCAAAAGGTGGTATGAAAGAGGGCTGATATGGATGTATTTTATATTTACCGCTGAACTTATAAGCGGGCTTTTGCTTCGGTCAGTAGGCATACGCGCTTGGGAGTACACAGGTACATTCTCGCTTCTTGGCGTAATCCGTCTCGATTACGCTCCTGTCTGGTTTGTTGTAGGGCTGATATTTGAAAGGGTGCATTTGCTTTGTTTAAAAATAGGGGAAAAAATCATTTAGCTGTCATTATCACGTGAAGAAATTTAACGGGCTCCGGGCAAAACATTTGTTTTGCCCGGAGCCTCATTTTTATTTAATTAAAGAATGTAAAAACTAAATGTAAACTCGTGATCGTCCAATCTGTACTTTTCTATAAGCTCCGGTCCGCAGCTTGCAGAGCCTATGCCTGAAACTTTGTAATCTATTCTTATATTTGTTTTGTCGTTAGTTATGAGCTCATCGGTATGCGTTGCTTCTGTTAGCGCCTTTGACGTATACTGTGAGACGTTAAATTCAAACTCAGAGTCTGTTGCAAATGTAATGCCGTTTGCCATTGTCAGACGCTTTGTTTTTATATGATTGCCGTGCTCCTGAGGAACTATGTAATTTACATACTGTGATCTTGCATCGCTTTCATACATTCCCATCTTTGCGTGGCTGTTCATATCGCAGTAGCACTCACCGTCGCCCATGCCGAAATACGTGAAGCTGTCGTTTGTGACAGGCGATGTAAACTCGAATCCGAACCTGGGCAGGTATACCGTCACATCCTCGTTTATCTTGCAGCTTGTTAAAATTTTTACCTCGCCCTTTTCAAAGAAAGTGTATGTTGTTGTATGATGCAGGAACGGGAGACGTGATACTCCGGCAAGTGAACCTTCCACCGTAACGGTGTTTCCGCTCAGCTTGCAGGAATATACCTTCGAAAAGATTCGGTCCATATTAACTGCCGAGCCGTTGCTGTCTGCCGAATATCCCCAGCTTAGCTTTATTCTTCTGTCGTTGTCCGTCGGCGCCCTCCAGACGCTCATTTTTACAAGGTCTGATATTTGTTCTTTTCCGTCCTTAATTATGCTTTCAAATGCACCGTAGTGCTTATTGAATATGTAATTGTAGTTTTCTCCGTTTATGTATATGCGGAGCTCGTCCTCAGTTATGCCGGTCTTTGGCGAGCTAACCTCTATTTTGCCGCACGGGATGTGAAGGTCATGCTGTTTCATTCCTATTTCATATCCTGACTCATCTTTTAGTGACACATTTATATAAACGCCTAACTCGCATTTTTCCGGAATATTAAACGGAATCTCAAGTTGTGTCTTTGAGTGCGGAGCAGCTGACACCCTTACATTCATTTCCTCAGTTATTTTCCCGTCAACGCTTAACGAAACAGTGAAGATGTATTTATCAAGGTTAGTGAAATCAAATCTGTTTTCTATAACAAGATTCCTACCTGAAAGCTCCGAAGTAAAATTCTGGTATGCGTATTTTGCGTTAAGTGTACCGGCTTTAAAGCTTCTGTCGTAGAATACAAGACCGTCACAGCAGAAATTGCTGTCGCTGGTCATCTCGCCGAAGTCACCGCCGTATTTTGCAACACCGTTTTCAATATAGGTGTGATCCGCCCATTCCCATATGCAGCCGCCTATAAGCTTTTTATGTGTATAGAATACATTTATGTAGTCGAGTACATCGCCGGGACCGTTCCCCATTGCGTGGGAGTATTCGCAAAGGAAAACAGGTCTGTTATGCTTTTCATCAGCTGCCATTTCCTCTACTCTGTCAACTGCCGGATACATATATGAAATTACGTCCGGTACGTCAAAGACTCCGTTTCTTGACGCGTCCTCACAGTGAACGAGGCGTGTGCCATCGTGCTCTCTTGCCCATTCGACCATTTTTTTATTGTTTTCACCGAAGCCGCTCTCATTTCCGGTTGACCACATTATAATGCAGGCGTGGTTTTTGTCCCTCTCCACCATGCGCTCCATTCTTTCGAGCAGTTCCTTTGTAAACTGCGGGTTTGAAACAGGCCATATGGGACTATCTGAATCGTACCCATACCCGTTTATTGGGTTCCTTGAGCAGAATCCGTGCGTTTCAACATCAGTTTCATCTATTACGTATAATCCCAGCTTGTCGCAGAAATTTAAAAATTCCGGGGTCGGAGGATAATGTGATGTCCTGACGGTGTTTATGTTCAGTTTCTTCATAAGCGTAAGGTCGTTTAAAATCTCCTGCTCAGTCATGCAATATCCGTTTTTCGGATGCGTGTCGTGGTGGTTTACTCCTTTAAGCTTTACCGGAACACCGTTTATAAGAAGCTCATTGTAATTTGATACCGAAACTTCGCGCATACCAACATAAAATGGTATGTACTCTGTTTTGCCCTTTACTATAACCGTATAAAGATGCGGGTTTTCTGCATTCCACAATACCGGCTCGCTCAGATTCTCCACAAGCGTATCACCGTCGTATATTTCGTAGTTTTCTGCGTCAACGGCAATTGTCTTAGTGTCTGCTTTTATGCTGACATCGGTTATGTGCCCGTCTTCCCTTGAAAGAAGGTAGACATCACGGAAGATGCCGGAATATCTGAAAAAGTCCTGATCCTCAAGATAGCTGCCAACGCACCATTTCAGAACCTTCGCAGTGACGGTATTAGTTCCGGCAGTTACGTAATCTGTGATATTAAATTCCGCCTGCAGGTGCGAGCCCTGTGAAAAGCCGACGTATTTTCCGTTTATGTACAAAAGCAAGCAAGATGACACGCCCTCAAAAACTATGTATGTCTCCCTGTTTGACCATGATGAGTCAATCTCAAAGCTGCGTTCATAAACGCCGCACGGAATATCGTCCGGAACGTACGGAGGGTCTACAGGATGGGGGTAATTGACATTTGTGTATACCGGCCTCTCATAACCGAGCGTCTGCCAGCACGACGGCACGCTTATAAGATCCCAGCTGGTTATTTTCTCGGGAACGTCTATATCCCTTTCAAAAAAAGCAAAATTCCACTTTCCGTTTAACAGGCGATAATATGCTGAGCTTTCCTTGTCGCCTTTGAGCGCTTTTTCAAGCGTGTCATAAGGAATGTAGTATGAACGCTGAGGCTCCCTGTTTTCGGAAGTTTGTTGCAGATTTTCATATTTTCTCAATATGCTCTCCTCCTTGACTTATCGGTTTATATATGTTATTATATTGATGATTGTACAATAATTATATCAATAAAAGAAGCTTATTGCAAGTGAAAAATTTTGATATAAAATATAAATATTTTGATGTGAGATGAAAAAATGAGTGATACAGTATTTGTGCAGCCGCACCATGGCGAAAAAGAACATCTGCCGTTTTACGTAACAACAATCGGCACTACTGCCAGTGAGAAAAAAATCTACCGGCCTGACGGTATGGATAGCTGGCTTTTTCTGTATACAAGGACTGGTCAGGGGACGGTGAAGATATACGATGATATCTTTAATCTTTCGGAGGGAATGCTCGTGGTCTTGCCGCCGGAGATTTTGCATGACTACCATGTGATAGGTGACGGCTGGGAAACAAGCTGGGTAACATTTAAAGGGTGGGCGGTTGAAAGGCTGCTCAATGTAAATGCCGGTGTTTGGAGGATAACCGAAAAAAGCGGGTTTAACAGCTGTTTTTCCAGGCTGCTTGATGCGGCTATCGAGAAAAAAGATCAAAGCACCGAAAGCGCAGGCCTGTATGAACTTTTGCTCGAATTTAAAAAAATGGTCTTTCAGGGCTCGGCAGTTGAATACACGCTTGACAGCCGTCTGTCCAGATGTCTTAATTATATTGAAAAAAATTATGATAAAACAATTGAGACTGAGACACTTTCAAAAATATACGGTGTTACGGCAGAGCATTTTTGCAGAATGTTTAAAAGAAGTATGGGAGTGAGACCATTTGAGTATATAACGGGTGTGCGGATACGCAGGGCTAAGGAGTATCTTTACGGGCAGAAGGAATTGAGCGTGGGTGAAATATCAGCCCTTACGGGATTTCAAAATGTGAGCTATTTTTGCATGGTATTTAAGAGAAATACAGGAATGTCACCGACAGCATACCGTAATATGAGCGTATAAAATAACAAATATGTGACAAATTAAAATATTGGTAATAAAATTCTTGACAAAACAAGAAATTTGGTATAAAATATAATGGTATGCTGATATTTTAAAAAAGTTTCTGTATTATATGATTTATATGGTCGCCTATGCGGATATGTGTAGTTGATTGTACTTAAAAGGGGCATTCTTAAATCTGTAAGAACGCTCGTTTAAAACTACATAGCGGCATTACCTGCAAACGTTTGCTGTGTAAAGCGATTTTACGCAAATTAAAACAGCGTTCATTTTAAGATTGCATCTCAATATGCTTATGAGGGGGTGCTTAATATAGACACTTTGGAAATAATATTGATTTGTGTGATAGCGGCACTTGTTGTCTTAAATATCGGTTCGTTCTTTCTCGGAAAAGCATACAGAAAGAAAATCGCTGAGGCAAAGCTTGGCTCTGCCGAAGAACAGGCGAAGCAGATAGTTGAAGATGCCGTTAAGAACGCAGATGCAAAAAAACGCGAATTGATGCTTGAAGCTAAGGAAGAAAACCAAAGGTTAAGAGCGGATTTTGACAAGGAAATTAAGGATAGAAGAGCTGAAATTTCACGTCAGGAGCGCAGAATTAACCAAAAGGAAGAAAACTTAGACAAGAAAAACGATTCTTTGGAGAAAAAGGAAAATACCTTAAATCAAAGACTGAAGAACCTGGAAGAAAAGAATCAGGAAATTGCGGACTTGAAAAAGGAACAAATGCTGCAGCTTGAAAAAATTTCAGGTCTTACGCGCGATGAAGCTAAAGATATTCTTATGAAGGATATTGAAAACAGCACTCGTCACGATGCAGCAAAGATGGTTAAGGAGATTGAGCTTGAGGTGAAGGAAAATGCTGAGCGTGCGGCAAAAAAGATAGTCGCTCTTTCAATTCAGAAGGTTGCGGCGGATCATGTTGCTGAAACGACTGTCTCTGTTGTAAATCTTCCCAACGATGAAATGAAGGGAAGAATAATTGGTCGTGAAGGAAGAAACATCAGAACACTTGAGACAATGACGGGAGTGGAGCT
>CALXSX010000072.1 GCA_944391265.1 uncultured Clostridia bacterium
ACGTGTTTTGCCCGGATTTGAACCCGACAGCAAGATAAAAATGCTTGCCAACTTAAAGGATAAGCTTGAGCTTGTAATAGCCATTTCGGCTGGCGATATTGTAAATAACAAGATCAGGAGTGACTACAATATTTCGTACTCTGCAGATGTTGTAAGGCTGATAAATTCGTTCAGGGACAGCGGATTCTATGTTGGTAGCGTTGTTATAACACGCTACTGCGGCGAAAAGGCTGCCGCTGTTTTCAAAGCTCATCTTGAGGATATGGGTATTAAGGTATATCTTCATTATCCCATAGAAGGTTATCCTTCGTCTGTTGAGCTTATAGTAAGTGATGACGGTTACGGAAAAAATGATTACATTGAAACGTCAAGACCGCTTGTTGTTGTAACCGCTCCAGGGCCGGGCAGTGGAAAAATGGCTGTATGTCTTTCTCAGCTTTATCATGAGCATAAAAGAGGAGTTGAAGCGGGATATGCTAAGTTTGAGACGTTTCCTATATGGAATCTTTCCATCAATCATCCTGTGAATCTTGCTTATGAAGCAGCAACGGCTGATTTGTATGATGTTAACATGATTGATCCTTATCATCTTGACGCGTATGGTGTAAAAACTGTTAACTATAACAGAGACATTGATGCTTTTCCTCTTCTTGATACTATATTTAAAAGAATACTTGGAAGAAGCCCATATAAATCACCTACGGATATGGGAGTTAATATGGCAGGCAGCTGCATTATTGATGATGAAGCGGTAAGAAAGGCTGCCTGTGATGAGATTGTACGTCGTTACTACAATATATGCTGTGATTGCTACAACGGCAGGGTTGAAAAGGAAGCTGTATACAAGGTTGAGCTTATACTTAATAAGGCAAATTTATCAAAAAATGACAGGGCTGTGGCACGTGCTGCAAGAGACAAGGCTCAGCGCTGCGGAGCTGATTCCGCGGCGATAGAACTTGGTGACGGGAAAATAATCAAGGGGAAGAGCGGTGGTTTGCTCAATGCTTCATCCGCGGTTCTGATAAACGCGCTTAAATATTTGTCCGGGATAGAAAAGGAAAAAAAGCTTATTTCTCCTGAGATACTGGAGCCGATACACGACCTCAAAGCTATTTACCTGACGGGAAACGGAGAAGCGCTGAATCTTGAGGAAACTCTCATTGCGCTGTCAGTGTGTTCTAAAACAGATAGCGCTGCAAGCAGAGCGTTTAAAATGCTTCCCATGCTTAAAAACAGTGAGGCGCATTGCACTCACATTCCTGATTTTTCAGACGGAGCGGTCTACAAAAAGTTAGGAATAAATATGACAAGTGATATTGATTGAATATATAAAACGGCTTTGATTTGCAAAATCAAAGCCGTTTTTATGTTATTGCTGTTTCTTTTCTGCCAGACTATCAATCAAATTTTGAATTTTCTGCGCGGGGGTGAGAAGCTCGCTTATTGTAGCATCATGGTTTAATGTGTTTATAAGCAGTGATACGTATTTTGACATATCTACCTCACAGTACCATTTGCGTTCCTTTAGTCCAGGGTGCCTGTAAACGAGGTTTGTTGTGAATACCTTGTCTATTATGCCGTCCTCATATGCTCTGTCAAAAACTTCAAGACCGTTTGTAAAAAGACCGAACGAGGTGAATACAAAGATCCTTTTAGCTCCTTTGCCTTTAAGTTTTCCTGCTACGTCTATCATAGACTCGCCGCTTGAAATCATATCGTCTACAATTATAACATCGCGACCCTTTACATCTCTGCCGAGATATTCGTGTGCGATTATCGGATTCTTACCGTCTATAACAACGCTGTAATTTCTTCTTTTATAAAACATTCCAAGATCAAGCTTAAGTACAGCTGAATAGTACATAGATCTTGACATTCCGCCTTCATCCGGAGAAATGACTATGGTGTCGTTTTTGTCGAGAGAAATGTCCGGAACGGCGCGTATCAAAGCTTTTATCATCTGATATGTTGGCTGTATATTGTCAAAACCTGAAAGAGGAATGGCGTTTTGAACTCTCGGGTCATGGGCATCGAAGGTGATAATGTTTGACACTCCCATACTGACTAACTCCTGGAGCATGGTAGCAGCATCAAGTGATTCACGGCTTGATCGTCTGTGCTGTCTGCCTTCATAAAGCATAGGCATTACTACAGTGACACGTCTTGCTTTTCCCCCCATTGCGCCTATTATCCTTTTCAGGTCCTGAAAATGGTCATCAGGACTCATGTGATTTTCTATTCCGTACATCTTATATGTAACTCCATAGTTGAAAATGTCACATATAATATAAACATCATGACCTCTTACTGT
Source organism: uncultured Clostridia bacterium (assembly GCA_944391265.1). Classification (GTDB taxonomy): domain Bacteria; phylum Bacillota; class Clostridia; order UBA1381; family UBA1381; genus RGIG9115. The sequence continues at coordinate 2,312 of CALXSX010000072.1, forward strand.
TTCGTTTATTACGCATTTTCCTTCGCCTGTTCCGAATCTCGGGCAGGTCACGTGGGTAACATAAGTATCCTCATACTCAAAATCGCGGAAACTTTTAAGGTATCTGTCTATTTTGGCGGTTATATCCTCCGCGCCTCTCATGCTGATGATGCTTAACTTGCCATAAATAGGCATATTATTCAAATCTGTTCCCATTCTGATATTTCCTTTCTGCCTTTAGGGCGGGGTTTTTAGACCGCTTAACTCGTGATTTGCCGCAATGGCGGCTCATATATTAAATATATCATATAATTCGACATTTTTCAAGTGGAAATACAAAATTGATTGGTAAATATTTTTACATATATTTTGTCCTTTTTTATAGAAAGTATATTAAAAGTTTACAGAAATTTAAAAAGATGTTTACAAAAAAACACTTGACAAACGTTTCTTAATGCATTATAATCTAATTAAAGTCAAAGAAAGTCAAAGTCAAATTAGTGGTGATATAATGAAATTGAGTGACAAAATAGAGGCTTTTATTCTGAGCCTCTTGTCTGAAGATGATGATTGGATAGAGCTTAGACGAAATGAGCTTGCTGCCATATTTAACTGTGTCCCGTCCCAGATAAACTACGTTCTTGCAACAAGATTCAATCAGGAGCATGGCTATGAAACGGAATCGAGACGCGGAGGCGGCGGTTATCTGAGAATACGCAGAATCCACTGCGCTGATGATAAGATTAGCTATTATATTGGTATGATAGGAAGTGATATTGATGCTGGAGGTGCAAATGCCGTAATCACGTCAATTACAAAGGAAAAGATAATTGACGGGTTTACTTCCCAAATAATTGCGGCAGCAGTTTGCGACAGGAGCATTCCGGTGAATCAGCCATATAAAAATAAGGTTCGGGCTGCAATATTAAAAAATATACTGATTAAAATAAATGATAAGGAGGATAAAGACAATGTTTGATATATTTGATATATTCGATAATTCGGATTTTTTCCAAATACCGACACAATACAGGGAGGAGGTTCGGTGCCCGATTTGCGGGCAGACTTACAGCGATTTCAACAGAACAGGAAAGCTTGGATGCTCAGAGTGCTACAAGACGTTTGCGGCACCTATATCGTCCGTGCTGAAGCAGATTCATCAGAATCCTCACCACGTCGGAAAGATACCGAGAAATTTGAGCACAAAAATTTCGGCAAAGCGGAAACTGGAGCTTTTGAGGTCGCAGCTTAAGGCGGCGGTTGATAAGGAAGATTATGAAACAGCAGCAAAGCTGCACAAGGAAATAACTGAAATTGAAAAGGGGTGATTATATGATTTGGTACAAGCAGGACGATCCTGAGATCGTAATAAGCACAAGAATACGTCTTGCAAGAAATTTGAAAGGGGTTCCTTTCCCTAACAGACTGCAGGATAAAGAGAAGGTGATAAATAAGATAAAAGACGCCGTTTTTTCTTCAAACTCAACGCTGTCCGATGATTTTAAGGATATTCATCTTTCCGGTCTTAGCGCTAATGAAAAAAACAGGCTCGCTGAAAATCACCTTATAAGCAGGCAGATGACAGAGCCGGGCGTTCATGAATGCCTTATCAATTCTGATGAAACGATGAGTCTTATGATAATGGAGGAGGACCACATAAGAGAGCAGGTGATTCTAAGCGGTTACAGACTTGATGAAGCGTACGGAATTTGTGACAAAGTGGACGATGTACTTAGCGAAAGCCTTGAGTTTGCTTTCGATGAGGACATAGGTTACCTTACGGCGTGTCCGACAAATGTAGGTACAGGCCTTAGGGCGTCGGTGATGCTTCACTTGCCTGCATTGTCACTCACAAGGAGGATTGACAGAATCATCGAGTCTGCCAACAACATAGGAATAGCAGTAAGAGGCTATTACGGTGAAGGCTCGAAGGCGGACGGATTTTTCTATCAAATATCTAACCAGATTACGACCGGTGCGTCAGAATCTGAAATAATTGACAGTGTCAAGAATGTTACAAATCAGATAATCGACCTTGAAAAAGGAGCAAGGCAACAGCTGGAAAAGGAAGACAAGGACCGGCTTGAGGATAAGATTTACAGATCTTTCGGACTTCTTCGGTATGCAAGAAAAATCTCGTCCGGCGAGGCAATATCACTTCTGTCAGATGTTTTGCTCGGGAGAAATCTGGGAATAATAAAAGAAAAAGGAAATATGCAGCCTATGGAGCTTATAGTTTGCTCCGCTCCGGCGCACATAGATGACGGCAGTATGACTCCCGGACAGCGGGACATAAAACGTGCCGGACTTATAAGAGATAATATTTGAGGGAGGTTTTTGATATGTTAAACTCGAATTTTACGGAAAAAGCAAGAGCTGCTATAACATATGCCCATCATGCGGCGTGCGAGCTCGGACATGGATATATCGGCAGTGAGCATCTGCTTTTAGGCCTGATCAGAGAAGGTTCGGGCGTTGCGGCAAAAGAGCTTGAAAAAGCTGGTGTTACCTACGATTATGTAAAAGAACAGATAGAAAGAATTATCGGCGTAGGAGAACCTCTCAGCGAGAATACTGAGCTTGCTCTTACCCCGAGGAGCAAAAGAATTCTTGAGATAAGTGCGCTTGAAGCTCAAAGACTCGGTCATGGGTATATCGGAACGGAGCACATCCTGATGGCTATTATTCATGACGGAGATGGAGTTGCGGCAAGGATTTTGAGATCGATGAATGTAAATATCGGTTCGTTTTATAACAGCATAGTTGCTTCTGTTGACAATGCAGAGGGCGAAACCGGCAGCCATAGAAGCGGCGGCAAGAAAAATGGCGACACAAAGACGCCGACTCTTGACAAATATGGCAGAGATTTTACTCAGCTTGCAAGAGAAAATAAATTTGATCCTGTTATAGGAAGATCAAAAGAGATTGACAGGGTTATACAGATTCTTTCGAGAAGAACAAAGAACAATCCCTGCCTTATTGGAGAACCTGGCGTGGGTAAAACGGCTGTAATCGAAGGACTTGCTCAGAAAATTGTAGATGGCAATGTCCCGGAGCCGCTGTTAAATAAGCGCCTTGTGTGCCTTGATCTTTCGGGAATGATAGCAGGTGCAAAGTACAGAGGAGAATTTGAAGAACGGCTGAAAAAAGCGGTTGATGAGGTTATGGAAGCCGGCAATGTTATTTTGTTCATTGATGAAGTGCATACTATTGTAGGTGCCGCAAGCGCTGAAGGCGCTATGGACGCTTCAAATATATTG
>CALXSX010000073.1 GCA_944391265.1 uncultured Clostridia bacterium
CAGATTATGTAAATCACGCAAACGAGATAATAAACACAATGGGCGGTGAGATTCAAGGCCACACCGACATTATAAATTTAATGGGAAAAGAAATAGAAGATCTCAAAAAAAGGGGCTGAGTGTATGACAAAGGTATGGTTAAAAGCTGCGGCAATGAGAGCCGTAAGGACTATCGCACAGACGGCAATAGCGTCGATAGGCACAACATCAGCGGCAATCGGCGAAGTTAACTGGTATATGGTTCTGAGCACGGCAGCTCTTTCAGGGGTGCTGTCGCTTCTTACAAGCGTAGCCGGCTTACCTGAGATCCAAGGTGCCGAAAATGACGGAAAATAGAGATTGCCCATGCGATGCGGTAAAGGAGCTCAAAGCAATAGTTGACAGACATGAACACCAACTTGCAAAGGGCAGCGTACAGTTTGCTGTGATAAACACAAAGCTAAATATAGTTCTCGGCGTGCTCGCTACCGTAGGGGCTGCGGTATGCGGCATAGTGGTTAAGCTGATATTTTAGCTTTTGAATAAAAAATAAAAAAACCGTGCAGGAAAATGAAGCATTTTCATTTCGGGATGCGGCAATGCCGCAACCTGTCTGCACGGTTTTTTCTGTCATCTCAGTTCTGGGAGAAGGAGTCCTTGCCTACTCCGCAAACCGGACATACAAAATCGTCGGGAAGATCCTCCCACTTTGTTCCGGGAGCTATTCCGTTATCGGGATCACCTGCCGCTTCATCATATTCCCATCCGCAAACATCACAGATATATTTCATTGAAATTTTCCTCCTTTCATACCGAATATGCGGACATGTCAAAAATGCCGTGTCCATAGATATATTATCATAAATTTTCCGTGTTGTCAATCGATAAAACAACAAAAAAGACTGCCCTCATTTTAAAGGCAGTCTTTAAACTTCCTATTCTTCCCAGTGCCAGTTCTCATCATCGACATTGTAATACTTCTTGACAGCCTGCTCTGTTACAGAAGGAATCATATCAACATCTGATATTCCGCCGCTTTGCGACGCGATACCGAATGTAGGAGTGGGAGTCGGTGATGATGTCATAACCGATGTGTTAACATCAAAACTGTAAACTTCAATCTCCGGTTTATTATATATCCTCTTCATGCCAATACCCTCCTATATCACTATGCTTTCGGAAACGAGCAAGGAATAACGCTGAATGCATTGCTGTTTGCGTCCGGAATATCGTTTATCTGAATACCTATAGTATATGTAGCTTCAACAAGCGCACCCGTTCCCATGTCTCCAAGCCCGATATACATCTTCATAACATTGTTGTTGTTTTTCGTCTCATCTACATACTGCAAAACAACGCCGTAGTCGTTATCCGGATCGTATCCGTCAAAGCTCAGCAGACACGCATAGTCGAACTTATTTCCGTCATCGCGGGTCCTCACTCTGCTGACCTTATAGTATGTAACATTCTTGCCTCTGAGTGCGCTCGGTATATTTTTATCATCAGCAATATTTCCGACAACTACCTCAGCCTTTTTCGCTTGTCCAATGTTCTCGCCGCCGAGTATCAATGTATACACGCCCGGCTCAAGAGCTCCGCCCTTAAGGCCGAGATCCTTGAATGCGCTGGCAAAGCTGTCGCTTTTCGTCTGATTTACATAAAATATATCGTCTGCCTTGATAGCCTTTCCCTCAGCATAATCCTTAACGAGCAAAACTGTGAGCTCCTGCTCAACCCCTCCAAGGTCTCCGCCATTTTCAACCGAAAGCTTGTTATTATTATTCACGCCGTAGTCGTACGAGGTGTCAACATCCGCCGCATATGCTGTCAGGGTTACGAGTGAAGAAAGCGCCGTCATTACAAGCAGCTTTAACAAAGTCTTTTTCATTTATATCTCCCCTTTAACAATCGAAAAATATATCTACACACGTATATTATACCTTTAAAATTATACTATGTCAAGGCTTTTCTGATAAAAACTCATAAAATAGCACTTAAATGTCAACAAAAAAACACTCTGTTTTTTCATACATATTAACAAAAATACGGTTATAACAATAAAATTACGAATTTTTATGCTTTTTCAAAGCTCTTTTTTTGCGTTTTTCTTCAAACGCGGCATAAAGCGTCGGTATGAAGTAAAGCGTAAGGAACGTGCCGACAAAAAGTCCGCCGCAAAGCACAACGGCGAGCGGACTGAGCATCTCGGCGCCCTCCGCCTTTGAAACAGCCATCGGCAAAAATCCGAGTATTGATGTGAGCGATGTCATGAGTATAGGTCTCATTCTTGTTTTTCCGGCGTAGACAAGTATGTCAGATGTGCTCATGGACGGGTTTTGCGCTTTTGCGGTGTTAGCAAAATCTATAAGGATTATTGCGTTGTTTACTATCATACCCGTCAGCATCAGTATGCCTATGCAGCCTATTACCGACAGCGGGCTTCCGCTTATAACGAGCGCGAGCACGACGCCTATAAGCGCGAGCGGCACGGTGAAAAGTATTATAAACGGCTGCAGCAGATTTTCAAACTGCGCGCACATAATCATATACATGAGCAGTATTCCGAGAAGTATAGCAACGAAAAGCGACTGCATTGCGTCCATCATTATCTCATAGCTTCCTGCGTCCGTTTTCTGTATGCCCTCCGGCGTCTCGAGCGACGAAAGACGTCTGTCAAGCTCACTGCTTACAGCGCCCATGTTTGTTCCATACAGCCTTGCGGTAAGCGTGCATACGCGTTTCTGGTCAACTCTTGAAAGCGATGTGCTGCCCTGCTCAATTGAAACATCGGCTATGTCGGAAAGGGTTATCCACTGGCCGGTTGACGTTCTGATACGCATTGTTTCAAGCTGGCTGTAATCGGTGAGGTAATCCTCCGGGTACACTATCTGTATATCGTATTCCGAGCCGGAGTCAAGATACTGCGACGCGGTGGTCGTGCCGAGGACGGAATTTATCATTGACGATGCGGCGGCGGTCGTTATCCCGAACCGCGACGCCTTTGCGGGATCGAGCTTTACACGTATCTCGCTTACCGTTTCATCAATCGAGTTTGACGTTTCGACAACGCCGTCTATTTCGCCGAGAATCTCCTGTACCTTTAATACGTACTCGTTTAATGCTTCCTCGTCCGTGCCGGTAAAATTCAGCCGGAGCTCTGATGACGACATTCCCATAGAGGAATTTGAGGCTTCAAGGCTTATTTCGGCGCCGGTTATATCGGCGAGGCTTTCCCTTATCTGATTTGCCGCGTCCTCTGTCGTTATTTTTCTATCATCTTTTAAAACGACGCTCAGCGTTGCGCTGTTTGACGTTCCGCCGCCAAACATTCCTGCCGTACCGCCGGAACCGACGTTTGAAAACACGGTTTCGACATTCTCGTTTTGCATTACGCGCTCCTCAATAGTGCGGCAAATATCGTCCGCGCTGTCAAGCTTAGAGCCGGGCGGCAGCTGTGCAGATATGGAAATTATACCTTCGTCAGATTCCGGCATGAGCGTCATGCCCAACTGCGAAAGCACAGCCATGCTTAAAACGAACACCAGCAGCACTGCCGCAATCGCCGTTTTCCTGTGCGGGAGAACGGTGCGCAGTGATTTTTCATATATGTAATAGAAAAACTCAAGCAGTTTTTCAAACGGTCTTAATATAAACTTCAGCTTACTGCCGGAGTTGTCAGTGCTTTTTATCCTTGACGACAGCATGGGCACAAGCAGGAATGTCGTAATAAGCGACGCCGTCTGCGAGAAAATTATCGCGAACGCGAGCTGTTTGAACATAACAGCCATGATGTTGTCTATAAAAAGTATCGGAACATAAACTATGCACGTCGTTAAAACCGATGCCACAACAGCGCCTATTACCTCGCCTGTACCGGACATTGACGCCGTTTTTGCATCTTCTCCGAGCGAGTTTCTGCGCCTGAATATATTTTCAAGCACAACGACGGAGTTATCGACGAGCATTCCGACGCCGAGCGCCAAACCGCCAAGCGACACCACGTTAAGTGTCATTCCGGCAAAGTACATTCCGACAAACGTCGTAATAATTGAAATAGGCATGGATATGCCGATAACGAGCGACGTCCTTATACTACCGAGGAAAAGCAGAAGCACTATTATAGCAAGCAGTCCGCCCATTACGGCGTTTTCCGCAACGGAGCTGATGGCGTTTTTGATGTAGCTTGCCTGCTCCATTGTTATGTTATATGTAAATTTAGGGTTTTGCTCTTTTATCTGCTCAAGCACCGCGGTTACACCGTCAACAACATCTACGGTGTTGGCATCGCTTTCCTTGTTGACGCTCACGGATATGGAGTCAGTGCCGTTAAGCCTTGAATACGTTGTATTTTCAGAGTACGTATCCTCAACGACCGCAACGTCATGAAGGTAGATTACCTGTCCGGTTGACGTCATTATTGGCACGTTTGAAATATCGTCTGTTGACTCGAATCTGCCCTCAGTCCTGACAGCCATGTCCTTGTTAAAGCCCTCCGTTGAACCTGCCGGGAGGTTCTGATTCTGCACCGCTATAGCGGCGGCGAGATCGCTCACTGACAGGTTGTACCCGTAAAGCTTCTGCGGATCAACAGTTATTTCTATCACCCTGTCGCTTGAGCCGGCCGTGGTTACCGACGCAACGCCGCTTACGGATTTTATCCTGTCCTCGACGTTATCTTCAACGAATTTTTTTGTCTGGACAAGGTCGTAGCCCCCGTACGTTACGCTCATCATCATAGCTGACATCATGGAGCTGTCAATCTTCACAATAAGCGGGTCCTCTGTTCCGTCGGGGAGGTACGATGAAATCATATCGATATTTTTCGTCATGTCATCGACTGCCCTGTCAATATCCGTATCTGCTGAAAACTGAACCATAACCATTGACGAGCCCTCGGACGACGTCGACTGTATCGTGTCTATGCCGGAGACGGTCGCAACCGCCGATTCTATGTTTTCCGTAACAAGGCTTTCCACCTCGCGAGAGCCGACATTCGGGTACTGCGTGTATATTATAGCCATTGAAAGGTCCATTTTGGGGAGCATTTCAATGGGGAGCATCGTCATTGAATAAAGACCTATTACTATGAACACGAGCACCGTCATTGTTACTGCGACAGGCCGCTTTACCGATATTTCATGGAGCTTCATTCGGAAATTTCCTCCTTTGAGGTGATGTTCACCTTGTTATCCGTTTCGGAGATGTATTCCTTTCCGGAGACGACAACGTCCTCGCCTGTTTCAACTCCGGCAAGGATTTCTGTCGTATCGGAGTTCGTTATTCCAACGGTGATGTCGCGTCTTTGTGCTATTCCGTCCTTTGCGACGTATACGTACTTCTCATCACCGTCGCCGAGAAGTACAGCGTCTGACGGTATTACAACGGAATCTGAGCTCTCTTCCGTTACGAGCGTTATGTCTGCAAACATTCCCAGCTTTAACAGCCCGCCGGCATTATCTATGCTGACCTCTACCGTGTAAAGGCCGGTCTGTTCGTTTTTTACGGTGTTTACAAGCGTTACAGCGCCTTCGACATTTTCTATCCCCGCCGATGCAACGGATACCCGTGCCGGAGTTCCGACGCTTACGGATGCGATTACCGATTCTGTAACGTATATCTCGGCGTCTACTACATTTGAGTTCTTTATAACGAACAAATCAACGCCTGCGGCCGTCATCTGGCCTTCGGTCACGTTTCTTGCCGATATGTAGCCGCTTATAGGCGCTTTTATAGTGGTGCTGTCGAGCATGTTTTTTGCCGAGTCAAGGCCTGCCTTGGCAGTCTGAACAGATGCCGCGGCTGACTTTATGCTCTCCTCTCCCGAAACCTCTGTTAGCTCCACGTTCTCGCGCGCGTTTTTGAGCGCATTCTCCGCCTGCTTGAGGCTGTTTTCCGCATTTGTAAGCGATGCCGACGCCGATATTTGTGCCGTTTTATAATTTTCCTGTGCCTGAATAAGAGCCGAAGATGCACTGTCAAGCTGCGCCTTTGCAGTTGCTGCGGCGCTGTCATATGACGCCTGTGCGTTCTGGAGCGATGTTTTTGCATTGTCAAGCTCCGCCTGAGACACCGCGCCTATGTCAAAAAGCTGCTGAGTACGGTCGCTGTTTTGCTGAGCCGTTGTAAGGGCGTTCTGCGCCGCTATCACAGACGCGTCGCTGTCATAAAGCTGTTTCTGCCTGTCATACGCCGCCTGTGCATCATCGACCGCCTGCTTTGCAAGCTTTACATTTGAATTTTCATCATAAAGCTGTTTCTCCCTGTTATATGCGTCAAGGGCCGCCTGATACGAGAGTTCGGCTGAGGACAATGACTGATTTGCGCCCTGCTGAGACTGCTTGACTGATGAGTTCTTGACCATTGAATAATTCGCCTGCGCGCTGTTGTAGCTGGCCTGCGCCTGCTGGTACGAAAGGCGGACGTCGGTATCGTCAAGCGTAGCTAAAACGGCTCCCGCCTGAACATAATCGCCTTCCTGATAATACACGCGCTCCGCCTTGGCGCTGACTTTTGACGAAACGCCGACAGACTCGCAGGGGACTATTTCACCGCTGTATGTAATCTCCTTTTTAATATCGGATACCTGGGCCGTATACACTGTAACATTATGGCCTGACGCTTCCTGTTCGGCCCCGTTTTCATCATTTTTGCCGCATGACACGCAGGAAATGACAACAGCTGCGGCTGCGGCTGTGCTTATTATCTTTTTAAACATATCAAAATAAACTCCTTCAATTATTTTGTGCCGGAATTTCCTCGTACAATTTCTCATACTGAAGCTTTGTCGTTATGTATGAAAGCTGTGACGATAACAGCTGCGTTCTCGCTGAGTTGTAATCCTGCTCCGCATCCCTGTAGTCGGCTGCGGTCATTGTACCCATCTGATATTTGAGGAACGAAGCGTCCCTTGTTGTTTTAAGTATTTCAAGGTTTTTTGTGTCGTAGCTTATTTTGTCCTTAAGCCCGACAAGGTTTGAATACATTGTTTTTATGTTTAGGTCAAGGCTTCTCACATTCGTTTCAAACGACGCCTCCGCCGTTTCGTACTGCGCCTTTTCTATCCTGTATTCGTGCATACCGGTCGTGTAGTAATTTTTCGCAAGCTCGAATTTCTCAGCGGAAAGGTTTCTTGCCTCGGTAAGTGAAATATATGTCGGGGCCTTCCTTGAAAGGCTGATAGCCTCCTCGGCAGGAATTATGACATCGTCCGCGTCATAAACAAACTCACCTGTTACCGTAAGAGCCTTGTCCTCCGGATAGCCGAGCGTGTTTTTGAGCGCCGTCATATTGAGGTCGACATTTCGCTCAGCCGACGACAGCGCCATCTGACACCCCTGTACAAGAAGCTCAAAATTCATGTAATCGAGCTGACTTATAGTTCCGGCATCAAGCATAGTTTTAGCGTAAACAAGCCTGTCGTTTGCCGTTTTGAGATTTTCCTCAGCGTTCTTTTTTTCCTGCACTGATATGAGGTATGTATAAAAATCGTTCTTTACATTTATCTCAATATCCTTTTTTGCCTCCTCAAGAGAGCGGAGAGCCGCCCCGTACTCAACCTCCGCCGACTTGACAGCAAAGCCTTTTATTACGTAATACATATCAATTGACGATACGTCCATGTTCTGATAATTCTTTTGTGTAAGCTTCGCCTTGTAAACCGAATACTGCTTTCCTTCAATATCCGCCCTCGCCTGCGCCGTAGCCGGTGAATTTTCAACAGCATACGCCACCGCCCGGTCAATGTCCATTGCAGAATCCTGTGCGTAAACGGTAAACATTCCAAGCATCATGCTGATGCAAAGCGCTGCCGCAAAAAGCTTTTTCATACATAACAATCCTTTCTTATAATAATAAGCGTACAGCTTAATTATATGTTTACCGTCTGTCAAAGTCAATACAGTTTACCGAATGTTAATAATTTTAGTAATTATTTCACTATAAACTATCTAAATAGGCGGAAATTACCAGCCTTTTGGAAAACAAAAAAAAGGAGTGATGCGTTAAAGCAGCACTCCGTTAAAGGACTGACTTAGTTTATATGCGCAAAGCAAAACCATTTCCCGATTGCGTACGCCGCAAAGCAGTCCGTTTCATTTTATTTTTCAATGCACGAGTATAAAATATTCTTCATTTTATTGTGCTGTGTCACGTTCCAGCCGTGTATCTCCTGGAAATACGACATGGAAAGTTTGTTCTCCGTATCGCACAGAGCAAACGAGCCTGCGGCTCCGTCCCATCCGAATTCACCTATCGGGCTGAGAAGTCCGCTTTTTACCTTGTCTATATGCGTGCGCACACCGAGACCGTAGCCATAGCCCTCACGCATATTGTTGAAGTCGGATAGCGCTCTCCCTTCAAGCATATTTGTTTTCATAAGTTCAACTGTAGAGTCGGAAAGTATCCGTCTGCCCGTTTTCCCCATGCCGCCGCAGGAGATTGCGTCAACAAAGAGAGCGTAATCCTCACAGCATGAAACAAGCCCCGCGCCGCCGCTCTGGTACTCGTCAGTGAAATTATACACGCACTCAAGCGGCATCTTCTCCGGTATTCCGTCCTTGTTATAACCGTACCCTGTCACCATGCGTGAAAGCGTTTCGCCGTCTTTGGGGACTCCGAAAAACGTGTTTTTCATTCCGAGCGGCTCAAATATGTTTTCACGCATATAGTCGCCCAGCTTTTTTCCGGACAAAACCTCTACAAGTCCGCCGAGCACATCGTGGCAGAGGCTGTAGCGGAAACGCGTGCCCGGCTCAAAGCCGAGCACTGTTTCACTGATTGCTCTGACAAGCTCGCGTGTTGACGTTTTACCTTCGGATACAGCCTTCCGGATATTGGAGGCTTTAAGATCATAATCAAGGCCTGCCGTCATTGTAAAAAGATTTTTTATTGTGATGGCATTTTTTGCATACCCGTCAAAGCCGGAGCTTTTTTCCTCTGTATCAGCCGTTCCGTTTGCAACCTTAGCGGAATTTTTTGTATCAAACTCCGTTTCTGATATCTTCATCTTTTCAAACTCCGGCAGATACTTCGACACGGGGTCTCCCAGCAGGTACCTGCCCCGCTCTAAAAGCTGAAGCGCAGCCGTGCAGGTCAGCATCTTTGTCATGGAAAAGATTGTGAACAGGTTTTCGCTGTCAAGCTTTTTCCCGCTTTCAAGGTCGCTCACGCCGCATATGCGGTCAAACACCTTTTCATGGTTTTGGTATACTATGCAGTGCGCGCCGGGAACCTTGTACTCCTCAGTAAGTGAATCTATGAAATTTTCAAGCTTTTTAAAATCGTACATTTCTGCTCGCCTTCTTTATTTGGTATACCTGTTTCTCGCCGTATAGTGGGTGTGGAGAAGCTCATGCGCAAGGTGCGAGCCGGGCTCTCCGAAAAATTCCTTGTAGAGAAGGACAATATCCGGGTTCTCGTGGCTCTTTCTGATTGCAGCCCTTTCGTCCTCTGAGTAAAGCGCTTTTGCACGCTCCGCCTTTAAGTCATGCTCCATATACGTTTTAGCGTTAACAATCGGCTGTCCGCCGCCTGTTACGCAGCCGCCCGGGCACGCCATTATCTCTATAAATTCGTACTGCTTTTCGCCGCTTCTTATGCTGTCAAGAAGCTTTCTTGCATTTCCGAGGCCGTGAGCTACGGCAACTCTTATATCCTTGCCTGCTATGTTTACTGTCGCTTCCTTGATTCCCTCGGTACCTCTTACCTCGTGGTATTCGAGCTTGTCTATGTTCTTGTTTTCAAGCACGTCTGCAACAGTTCTGAGCGCCGCTTCCATAACGCCGCCGGTAGCTCCGAATATAACTCCTGCTCCTGTCGCTTCCTCGAACGGAATGTCAAACTTCTCGTCGGGGAGGCTTTTGAAGTTTATACCGGACTGTCTTATCATCTTCGCAAGCTCTCTTGTGGAGATAACGCAGTCAACGTCCCTGAGGTGCTCATGCTCCATTTCCTCTCTCTGCGACTCGAATTTCTTTGCAACGCAAGGCATTACCGAAACGACGAACATCTTTTTCGGGTCCAGGTTATGCTTTTTAGCGTAATAGCTCTTCAAAACTGCACCGAACATCTGATGCGGTGATTTGCAGCTTGAAAGATTGTCAAGAAAATCAGGGAAGCTGTGCTCGCAGAATTTTATCCAGCCGGGACTGCATGATGTTATAAGCGGGAGCTTGCCTCCGTTTTTGATTCTCTCTATAAGCTCGGTGCCCTCTTCCATTATCGTTATATCGGCACCTGTATCGGTGTCAAACACCCTGTCAAAGCCGAGCCTTCTCAACGCGGCTGCCATTTTGCCTGTAACGGGAGTTCCTATCTCATAGCCGAACTCCTCGCCGAGCGCCGCGCGGACTGCCGGAGCCGTCTGAACTATAACGTATTTTTCAGGGTCTGCTATAGCGTCAAAAACATCTGCCGTGTTGTCCTTTTCGGTGAGCGCACCTGTCGGGCAGGCAGCTATGCACTGACCGCAGTTTACGCAGTTTGAGTCTGAAAGCGGCATATTAAACGGGCTCGCTATCTGTGATTTGAAACCTCTTTCGGTAACGTCTATAGCGCCTACCGTCTGCACGTTCTTGCACACGTTTACACAGCGGCGGCAAAGCACGCACTTGTTATTGTTTCTTACTATTGACGGAGAAAGGTCGTCTATTTCGCGCTTTATCATCTCGCCCTGGAACGGGATTTCAGAAACGCCGAGCTCTTCACTGAGCGTCTGGAGCTCACAGTTTTTATTTCTTACGCAGGTGAGGCAGCTTCTGTCATGGTTTGACAAAAGAAGCTCCAGCGTTGATTTTCTCGCTTGCTTTACCTTTGGTGAATGTGTCAGAACCTCTATGCCCTCGGCAACCGGATAAACACACGCCGCCTGAAGCGCCCTCGCACCGACTATCTCAACAACGCACATTCTGCACGAGCCTGTCTGTGACGCGTCCTTAAGGTAGCAGAGAGTAGGAATGTCAATGCCTGCTTCACGTGCCGCTTCAAGAATAGTGTAACCGGCAGGAACAGTAACAGCCTGACCGTTGATTTTTAAATTTACCATATCCATTTACTCTGTTCATCCTTTCAATTACTTTTTATAAATCGCGCCGAACTTACAAGCTTCCATACAAGCGCCGCACTTGATACACTTATCGCTGTCGATAACGAACGGCTCCTTGATTTTTCCGGAGATAGCGCCGACAGGGCACTGTCTTGAGCAGAGGCTGCAGCCCTTGCACTTTTCGCGGTTGATAACGTATCTTGAAAGAGCCTTGCACACGCCGGCAGGACACGTCTTGTCCTTAACGTGAGCGATATACTCGTCCCTGAAATACCTGAGCGTTGACAAAACGGGGTTAGGAGCTGTCTGTCCGAGTCCGCAAAGCGACGAGTTCTTAATCGTGTATGCGAGCTCTTCAAGCCTGTCTATATCCTCCATTGTTCCTTTTCCGTCGGTTATCTTTGTCAGTATTTCAAGAAGCCTTTTCGTTCCTATACGACAGGGGGCGCATTTTCCGCACGACTCGTCAACCGTAAATTCAAGGAAGAACTTAGCTATATCTACCATGCAGTTGTCCTCATCCATAACGATGAGTCCGCCTGAGCCCATCATTGAGCCTATTTGAATAAGCGAATCGTAGTCAATAGGCGTGTCCATGAGAGCAGCCGGTATACATCCGCCGGACGGACCGCCTGTCTGCGCGGCCTTAAATTTTTTGCCGTCAGGTATGCCGCCGCCTATTTCCTCGATTATCTCGCGAAGCGTTGTACCCATCGGTATTTCAACAAGACCGGTGTTGTTTATCTTTCCGCCGAGCGCAAATACCTTTGTACCTTTACTCTTCTCCGTGCCGATTGAAGAAAACCACTCGGCTCCGTTATTTATTATCTGTGTGATGTTCGCATACGTTTCAACGTTATTGAGGAGCGTCGGCTTTGCCCAGAGTCCCTGGTTTGCCGGGAACGGCGGACGCGGACGCGGCTCGCCTCTTTTTCCCTCGATTGACGTCATGAGCGCCGTTTCCTCACCGCACACGAACGCACCTGCACCGAGACGAAGCTCAAGGTCGAATGAAAAATCCGTTCCGAATATGTTCTTTCCGAGCAGTCCGTATGCCCTTGCCTGACCTATTGCTATTTCAAGCCTTTTAACGGCGATAGGGTATTCAGCTCTTATGTAAATATAGCCCTGGTCGGCTCCTACCGCATAAGCGGCGATTGCCATAGCTTCAATAACGCTGTGCGGATCGCCTTCAAGTATTGACCTGTCCATGAATGCGCCCGGGTCGCCCTCGTCGGCGTTGCAGGCTACAAACTTCTTGTCACCCTTTGCATTATACGCGAATTTCCATTTAAGTCCTGTCGGGAATCCGCCGCCGCCTCTTCCGCGAAGGCCTGACTTTGTTACCTCGTCTATAACCTCCTCGCGCGTCATCTCTGTCAAAACCTTGCCAAGAGCCTTATAGCCGTCAGCTTCTATGTACTCATCTATATTCTCAGGGTCGATAACGCCGCAGTTTCTCAGAGCCACTCTGTGCTGCTTTTTGTAAAAGTCAACCTCGTTTAAGCTCTTTATACCATCATCTTCAACTGTTTCCTGATAAAGGAGCCTTGTAACTATTCTTCCCTTCAGAAGGTGCTCCTCCACTATCTCCTTTACGTCCTCAACCTTTACTCTGCTGTAAAAAGCGCCCTCAGGATAAACCACCATTATAGGTCCGAGCGCACAAAGGCCGAAGCAGCCTGTTTTTATAACCTTTATTTCATTTTCAAGTCCGTTCGCCTTAAGCTGAGCTTCCATCTCGTTTATAATTGCTTCAGAGCCGGAAGATGTGCAGCCCGTACCGCCGCAGCATAAAACATGACCTCTGTACATACTTATTTCCTCCCTTTCAAAATCAAGCGTTGCCAATCGTGTATTCAGCCACTATATTTCCGTTTACGATATGCTCGCTCACAACACGTCTCGCCTTTTCGGGAGTCATTTTAACATATGTGACCTTTTCCTCACCCGGTCTCATAACCTCAACAATCGGCTCAAGACGGCACATTCCTATGCAGCCTGTCTGAACTACGGAAACATCACTGAGATTTCTCTTTCCAATCTCTTCTACAAAAGCAGTCATAACAGGTCTTGCACCGGCAGCTATACCACAGGTAGCCATACCAACAACTATTCGTGTGCCGTCATGCTCTCTTCTGATATTGACATCGGTTGCAGCTCTCTGTCTTATTGCTTCAAGATCAGCTAAACTTTTCATTTTTTACCTCCTGTTTCTTATAAAGCTCCGCTTCGTTTTCGCGGATATATTCCAAAAGCCACGCAGATACCTCGGTCTGTGAAAATGACACTCCGCCGAGTATCTGTTTTATTTCCCTTGTGTCAAGTCTGAACTCCCTGCCGTCATATCTGTGCACGTACAGAAAATCTATATTTTCATACGACGTTATGACAGTAAATAACGTATCTGATATATTTCCGAGCGGCTGCCTGTCTATATGCGAATATGAAAATCTCGCAGTCAAAGACGTGCCGGCTCCAACCTTTGAATCGATTGAGATGCCGCCGCCGGTGAGCTCCGCAGCATGCTTTAAAAGCGGAATACCGAGCCCGACCTTTCTCGTCGTCCTCTTTGTCGTAAACGGGCTTACGACGTTTTTTAAAAACTCCTCGTCCATACCGCAGCCGTTGTCCTTTACGGTGAACTCAAAAACATCGTTTTCCGTATCCTCGGTTATGTAAAGCTCGATTAAAGTTGCGCCGGCGTGCGCGGAATTTTGAAGAATATCGAGTATATGCAGGGATATTTCTTTCATTGATTTATCTCCGGTTGTTAAATTTTTATCAAATTTAAGCAAAAATTATCAATACTTGCTGAAAATATCGGCAACATCGTCGACTGTGAGCCTGCCGTAAACATCGTCGTTTATTGTCATTACAGGCGCAAGACCGCAGGCACCGATACAGCGCGTAGCATCAAGCGAGAATTTTCCGTCAGGTGTACATTCACCGACGTCAATGCCGAGCAGCTCCTTTATCTTTTCAAGAATATCGCCCGAGCCCTTAACGTAGCAAGCCGTACCGAGACAGACGCCAATCTTGTACTGACCTTTCGGGTTAATGGAAAACTGAGTATAGAATGTTACTATACCGTAAATTTCCGCGAGCGGAACATTAAGTCCCTCTGCTATCATCGTCTGAACCTCAATAGGCAGGTAGCCGTAAATATCCTGAGCCGCATGAAGCACAGGTATTACCGCACCGTCTGTTCCCTTGTAGCTTTCGATGACCTCCATAAGCTGCTGTTCCTGCTCCTTTGTGCCTTTAAAAGGCATCCTTTTCTTTTCCTCCATCAATAGACCTCCGTTTCTTTATGTTAAAAAAAATGAAAGGAACAAATACTATATCATTTCACTCATATCATTATATCATTGTTGTAAAAAAATTTCTACCACCGTTTGACAAAAAAATAATTTACCGCATTTTACACAAATAATTTATAATATCATGTACACTTTTATCAAAAACATCTATATAAAAATCGCGTTCCGATATATTTTCGAGATAATGAGCGTCGGAATTTGACAAAATATTGAAATTTTTGTACTCGCTTTCAAGGCGCGGCCTGTTTCGCGGCGTTATCTCAACCGCCGTGATGCCGAGGTCCGCAGGGAGCGCGCCGAGGTTTGATAAAATGCTGTAGCTGCTTTTATCTATATGCGCCGGAACAGAAACTCCGCCGAGCGCCCTCACAGCCTTAAAAATATCGTAAACACTCAGCTTTGTTGCGGTGATTAAAAGATTCTCCTCCGTTCCGGTAATATTGTCAAGGCTGTCCATATAAAGCTGCTCGCCGTATATCTCCGGCTTGTTTTTTATATGCGCCATGTTTTTTGAAACAATCTTTTCCATTTCAAAAAGGCTTTCAAGGTCGGGGAAATACACGGCGATATGCACCTCCTCGGAAGACTCTATTTCCATTCCAGGCACGACAACTATCCTGCCGTCCGCCGCTTTTGCCACAGCCTCCGCGTTTCCGGCGGTGTTGTGGTCAGTTACCGATATGACGTCAAGCCCTTTTATAATCGACATATTTACAATATTGTTCGGAGTCATATCAGCATCTCCGCACGGCGACAGGGCGGAATGTATATGCATATCATAATAAAGCCTGATTTTTACCACTTCCCCCTTCAGATAAGCTTTGATGCCTCATATGCCGATTTTTCGGTCGTTATGACAGCTATTTCCTCATCTCTCGCTTTTTCAAGCGCGTCAGCGTCAGGCGAAAAGCCGTCACATATCACTATGCAGCCGGCATCGGTGAGAGACGCGACAGCGGCTATATTTATATTTGTCTGAATGGTTATCCACACATTATCAGCCTGAACCCTGCTCATGGCAAGGCTCAGAAGATCGCCTATGTAACAGCCGCTTACCTCTCTTTCACCGTTTCCGCTGAGAAGCTCGCCGCCGAGAATTTCCGCAAGCTCAGATACTTTCATAATAAATCCCTTTCCGAAAAATGCAATAAATACTGTTACGTCTCACGTGTGTTTTTAATATCGCCGCTTTCGAGCTTGTTTAACTCGCGCGCCAAAATATTTATCTTTTCTCGTAATTTAAATATGCAGTCGTTTTCAGACGCGTAGCCGCGGACTATATCCTCGGCAAGGTCACGGCATGTCGGCGAGCCGCACGAGCCGCAGTCAAGCTTCGGCAGGCTTTCGTATATCTCCTCAATTTTCATCGCCTTTTCCATCGCCTTTGAAATATCGTCATCAAGGTTCATAACGGGCTTGTATGAGATGGGGTTTTCCCAGAAAACATCGTCCTCGTGCGGAATGTTTTTATTATCCTCAAGCTCTTCTCCTATACGCTTAAGCCTTGAATTTGCAACAAAGCTGTTTTCTACGGTAAGCGGACCGCCTACACAGCCGCCTATGCACGACAAAGCTTCAACATATTCAATATCACGCAGCTTCCCGTCCTCAACCGCATCCAAAACCTCGATTACGTTATGTATACCGTCAACGCATATATGTCGCTTTGACTCCGTTGCTTCAGACTCACCGCCGGCAACGCCCCAGAGCACTCCTTTTCTGCCGCTCCGGGACAGCTTTTCTATCTCGCTGTCGCTTATCTTGCCTATTTTATGTGCTATCTTAAGATAAACATCGTTTATTGAAACGGCTCCGTCAATATTCGATTTTTCAAGGTTCATAGGGTTTTTGAAAGACGTCACCTTTGCAGGGCACGGCGTTATGAAAATGATTCCTATATCGCTCTCGGAAAGCCCGCTTTTTCTGACCGCCTCCTCGCGTGCCAGCTTCGCCGCTACCTCAACAGGAGGAAGAAGCGGTATGAGGTTATCTATGAGGTTTGGAAACCTTATAGAAATAAGCTTCACAACAGCCGGACAGGCAGATGAAATCGTGGGCCTTGGCAGCGTGCCGCTTTTTAAAAGCTCCTTCGTTTTCTCCGTTATTATCTCAGCCCCGGCAGATACCTCGTACACATCGTCAAAGCCTATCTTTTTAAGAACCGTAAGCATCAGGTCGATATTGTCGGCAATGGAAAACTGAGCATAAAACGCAGGCGCGGTAAGAGCTACGTTATATTTGAACTTATCAAGTATTTCAAAGCTGTCGGTGACAGCCTTTTTCGCATGATACGGGCACATCCTGAGGCACTCGCCGCAGTCTATGCAGCGCTCCTTAAGTATCTTTGCCTTTCCGTTTTGTATTCTTATAGCTTTTGTGGGACATTGCTTAAGGCAGTTTGTACAGCCCTTGCAGTTATCCTTTTCGAGCGTGACGGAATGCCAGTAAATTTTATCCAATTAAAAACACCTCATTTCATACATTCACTGTAATTTCAAGGCGTGTTCCTTCTCCCACAACGGTGTTGATAACAAGGTCGTCACTGTATTTTTTTATGTTGGGAAGCCCCATTCCCGCTCCGAAGCCAAGCTCCCTTACGCTGTTTGTCGCCGTGGAGTAGCCCTCCTGCATGGCTTTTTCTATATCCGGTATCCCAGGACCTTTGTCCTGAAGCACTATTTTTACTTTATCGGGTGATATTTCCGCGTCTATGTACCCGCCCTCTGCGTGTATAACCATGTTTATTTCAGCCTCGTACATGGCAATCGCAACACGCCTTATGGTTTCGGGGTCAAAACCGAGCTGGCGAAGTATCTTCTTTACCTTGCTGGAGTTTTCTCCGGCTACGCTGAAATCGTCGCCTTTTACCTCAAAATGATATTTCATAGGCTCCATAGCTTTACATCTCACTTTCTGTCTTTGTTTCCGAGTCCTTTTTCGTAAAGCTTTCCGGCGGCAATATAAAGAGGGTATTCGGTACGCATAATAATTATATCCTTCATCTTAGCCATGCCGAGTATGCTGTCATCGGGACGTTTGCCCCTTACAAAAATTATAGTTTCTATATCCATCATCTCGGCAGTTCTGACAACCTGCGGATTCATCAGACCTGTGAGAAGAAGCGCCCTGTCCTTTACAAAAGCCAAAACATCGCTCATGAGGTCACAGCCGCACGCTGAGTATACCTCCTTGTCCATAAGCTCCTCACCCGTCAGAATTTCGGCGTTCAAAATTTCCTTTACATCTGAAAGTTTCATAAAATCACTGCCTTTCTTAGCTTGATGAAGTATGAATTTTAAAAATTATCTCACGAAAAAATTGTATTTTTTTTCATAGCCTACCGAAGTGTTGTTTCCGTGGCCGGGGTAGACAGCTGTATCGTCTGGAAGCGTGTAAATTTTGTTTTTTATGCTTTCGGTAAGCACTTCCCTGTCGCCTGTGGGAAGGTCCCATCTGCCCACGTTCCGGAAAAAAAGCGTGTCTCCCGAAAGAAGGATATTGTCAAAATAATAGCACGTTCCGCAGCTTGTGTGGCCGGGAGTTTTTATTACGTTTATTTTCACGCCGTCAAAATCAAAGCCGTTTTCCTCATCTGTTATTATGTCGGCATTTTCAATCGCGATTTTTCTGCCGAGTCCCTGCTCGGACAAATTTACATCGGGATTTG
>CALXSX010000074.1 GCA_944391265.1 uncultured Clostridia bacterium
TAAACGTCCAGTTTGCTCCATGCCACACGCCTGTTGCAAGCCATACAATAAACAGGTTTAATATCCGTCTTGAACGTTTCTTTGACCTGCTTCCTCCGAGTGGGAAATACAGATAATCCCTGAACCACGTTCCCATGGAAATGTGCCAGCGTCTCCAGAATTCGGTGATGGACTTAGAAATGTACGGAAAGTTGAAGTTTTCCTCAAACTCGAACCCGAACATTTTACCAAGGCCTATAGCCATATCGGAATACCCTGAAAAATCGTAATAAATCATGAGAGTATACGCGAGCGTACCGAGCCATGCCATAGGCGTTGAAAGCATCGTAATATTCATATCGAACGCTTTATCCGATACAAGAGCAAGCGTATTAGCCAGCATCACCTTTTTGGCAAGACCCGTTATAAATCGCTGTATTCCAAGATAAAACTTGTCAAAGCTCTCTTCTCTTTTTTTTATTTGCTGTGCGATTGTTTCATACCTCACGATAGGCCCTGCAATAAGCTGTGGAAAAAATGAAATGTACAGTCCGAGGTCGAGCAAATTTTTCTGAACCGTTTCCTTTCCTCTGTACACGTCTATTACATACGACATCGCCTGAAACGTAAAAAAAGATATTCCTATAGGCAGCGCAATGTTTTGCAGCGGAATATGAGTGCCAAACAGCGTGTTGACGTTAGTTATCGTGAAGTCGAGATACTTGTACACGAACAGAAGCGAAAGATTTACAGCAACTCCCACAGCAAGTGATATTTTCCTGAAAACACTGCTTTTTCCATAACCTACAAGCAAACCTACTATGTAGTTTAGAATTATGGAAGCTATCATTACATATACAAACCGCGGCTCACCCCAGCCGTAGAAAACCAAGCTTGCGGCGAGCAGAAAAATATTCTGAATCTTTACTCCTGCAAACCGGAGCAGATAATATCCAGCAATCACCACAGGCAAAAACAAAAATAAAAAAATCTCACTGCAAAACAGCACTTTCTGTATTCCCCCTCATAAAGATGTGTACCAAAGACACGAAGCTGAAAAACCGTTTCTTTGACCGCTCTTTCATACGTTACAGTTTCAGCCGCCGAGACGGCATTTAAAATCATTATACCCAAACGATGCTATTCTCTGTGCTTCCCCATTCTTTTTCAGCATATAAATTTCAGGCAGCTTCATGCCGTTAAACGTGTTATTTTTACAGGTGGAGTATATAGCCATATCACCAAGCAAAAGCTTATCACCGACACAAAGCCTATTATCAAAGCTATAATCTCCAAGTATGTCTCCTGCAAGACACGTCGGACACCCTAGGCGGTAACTGAAATTTTTTGTATCATCGGGCGCAGCACCAAGCAGCGGCGGCTTGTAAGGCATTTCAAGCACGTCAGGCGTATGGCAGGCAGCTGACATATCGACTATTGCGACAGCTGTGCTCCCGGTTTCAAACGTGTCAAGAACTTCTGTCACAAGATATCCGGCGTTTAGCGCCACTGCCTCACCGGGTTCAATATATACGGTTACACCATATTTATCCGATACGTGTTTTACGCACCTGCAAAGAGTATCAATATCATATCCGCGCCGCGTTATATGATGACCTCCGCCGAAATTTATCCACTTCAGATTGCGTAAAAACTCTCCGAAGAGCTCCTCCGTCCTTTCGAGCGTTACCTTAAGCGCATCGGAATTTTGCTCACAAAGCGTATGAAAATGAATTCCGTCAAGCATGGAAATCAGTTCATTCGTCATCAGCCTGTCCCACATACTGCGCGTCGTTCCGAGCCTGCTTTTCGGTGCGCACGGGTCGTATATACCGCAGTCCTGTGTCGAGCATTCCGGGTTTACACGAAGTCCGATACTTTTTCCGGACTTCTTTGCCAGAGCACCGAACTTTTTAAGCTGGTTCGGTGAGTTAAACACGATATGATCTGCATATTTTAATATCTCATTAAAATCGTCACTTCTGTAAGCGGCGCAAAATACATGACATTCCTTGCCCGGCATCTCCTCATACCCGAGTCGAGCCTCATAAAGGCCGCTTGCTTCCGTGCCATCGAGGTATTTTGACAGCAAGCCATATGCCGCATAGTTTGAAAACGCTTTCTGAGCGAGAAGTATCTTTGCTCCGCATCTGTCAGCGATATCCCTTAAAACAACCGCGTTTTCCTCTATCCGAGCCTCGTCTATGACGTAGCACGGTGACGGAAGACTTATTACAGTATTATATTTTTCCTCGTTCAACCCGGAAAACACCGGATTGCCGCTAAAATCAAAATTCATATCAATTCCTCTTAAGAAGTCAGGCTACAAAGACTATTTTCAGCGTCATTCAACTGTTACAGGATCTTCGCATATGTTTTTCGGCAGTCCGTACTTATCAAGCGCTTCTATAAACGGATCCGGGTCGAATTCCTCAACTGTAAATACTCCCGGCTTGTTCCATTTTTTCGTAAGAAGCATAAGAGCGCCGCACATTGCCGGAACGCCTGTCGTGTAGCTTATTGCCTGCGATCCTACCTCTCTGTAACATTCCTGGTGGTCACATACATTATATATATACCATGACTTTTCCTTGCCGTCTTTCCTGCCGGTGAATATGCAGCCTATATTTGTTTTGCCTTTCGTTCTCGGTCCAAGCTCTGCCGGATCAGGCAGAAGCGCTTTCAAAAACTGAATAGGCACTATTTCCACTCCCTCGTATTTTACGGGCACGGTTGAAAGCATTCCTACATCTTCAAGGCATCTCATATGCGTAAGATAGCTTTCTCCGAAAGTCATAAAAAATCTAATCCGCTTTACTTCCGGGACATTTTTTGCAAGCGACTCTATCTCCTCATGATGGAGCAGATACATATCCTTCTTTCCGACCTGATCAAAATTGTATTCCCTTTTAATACTCATAGCCGGAATCTCAACCCAGTGCCCGTTTTCCCAATAGCTGCCCGGTGCGGATACCTCTCTCAGGTTTATCTCCGGGTTAAAGTTTGTAGCAAACGGATATCCATGGTCGCCACCGTTGCAATCCAATATATCTATCGTATCTATTTCATCAAATATATGCTTTTTCGCATAGGCACAGTAAGCCTGCGTAACACCGGGATCAAAACCGGAACCAAGAAGCGCCGTTGTTCCGGCATCCTCGAATTTCTTTGCGTACGCCCACTGCCATGAATAGTCGAAATACGCAGAAAATCCCTTTTCCTTGCACCTTTTTTCATAAATCTCACGCCACTTTGGATCCTCTGTATCCTCTGGCTCATAGTTTGCCGTATCAAGATAATTGACCTTACATTCAAGACACGCCTCCATTATGACGAGGTCCTGGTATGGCAAAGCGATGTTCATAACAAGCTCCGGCTTATAAGAACGGATAAGGTCAATTACCTCCTCCTTATTATCGGCATTCACCTGTGCTGTAGTTATTACCGTTTGCGTGTTCGGTCTCAGCTTCTTAGCAAGAGCATCACACTTTGACTTCGTTCTGCTCGCTATGCAAATTTCCGAAAAAACATCACTTACTCCGCAGCATTTTGTAATAGCAACACCTGCTACTCCGCCGCAGCCGATAATTAAAACCCTGCTCATTATTCATCACTCCATTTTTTATTGTTTTTTGCCGCAGCAATAATTAGTTCCCTAACCGTTTTGCAAGCAAGCGCTGTCGATATCCCCGACGGATCGAGCATAGGCGCAAGCTCATTTATGTCACAGGCAACGATATTTGTGCCACACACAAGCAAAATGGCGGAAAGCAGTTCACTGAACGTCACACCGCCGGCCTCAGGAGTCCCCGTTCCCGGGAAACATGACGGGTCAAGACAGTCAA
This sequence comes from uncultured Clostridia bacterium, assembly GCA_944391265.1. Lineage (GTDB taxonomy): Bacteria > Bacillota > Clostridia > UBA1381 > UBA1381 > RGIG9115. The sequence continues at coordinate 3,825 of CALXSX010000074.1, forward strand.
GGTCTACGGTAAAATATACCGGCGTTTTATTTTTCATCAAATCGCTGACAAGCTCCTCCAAACCGTCAAAGGAAAATCGATGCATATCGGTGTGCGAGTCAGCAAAAACAAATTCGTCCCTATCTCCGCTTCTTATGCAAAACTGATGTATTTTCCCGTTACCCACAAGCTCAAAGCAACGTCTCATAACACACGCGTGACTAAGCTTTGCGCCAAGATAGTCATCACGCAAATCAGCATGAGCGTCAAAGTGCATGATGTGAATATCCGGATATTTTTTAAGAGCGCTCCTGACCGCTGCAAGCGTTACAAGATGCTCGCCGCCGAGCATGACAGGAAGCTTTCCGTCATTTAAAATAATATCTGCTCTTTTTTCAATATCTGAAAGTGCCATACCGGCGTCACCAAAACAAAGCTCCAAATCTCCGCTGTCAAACACCTTGCAATCAAGAAGATCCGCGTTTTGGTACGGGCTGTATGTTTCAATACCATAGCTTTCGTGACGAATTGAACTGCTACCGAATCTCGCACCCGGCCGATAACTGGTAGTCGAGTCGAATGGCGCCCCGAAAATCACAATTTCAGCCTCATCATACTCACTATCACAGCCTATAAAGCTTTCCACGTTTTTCTCAAGCATTACTACTCTACCTCCTGCAATATCTCCTCAAGAAACGCAGGCAGATAAAAAGCGCCGATATGAAGCTTTGGCGTGTAATATCTTGTTTTAAGATGATGCTTCTGCCAGCGTTCTGTATCAACGTCGTCAATAGGATGGTACTTTTTACTTGCAAACCCGAACAGCCAATACCCTGCCGCATATGTCGGTATATGCGCCTGATAAACGCGGCTTATCGGAAATGTTCTTACTATTCTGCCGTGGCTTCTTTTCATAGCCTCTGAATCTTCATGATAAAACGGACTGCCCTGCTGATTGACCATTATTCCGTCCGACCTGAGTGCCTTATAACAATTTCCGTAAAATTCTCTCGTGTACAATCCCTCAGACGGCCCGTATGGATCATTTGAATCAACGATTATCAGGTCATACTCATTTTCATGCTTTCTTATAAATTTAAGCGCATGCTCATAAAATATGTGGACGCGCTCGTCGTCAAGCCTGCACGCATTTGTCGGCAGATACTGCCTGCATGCCACGACAACCATTTCATCCATCTCAACGAGATCGATTCTCTCTATTGATTCATATCTCGTAAGCTCCTTTACAACCCCGCCGTCACCTGCACCTATCACAAGGACATCTTTTATGTCCGGGTGCACTGCCATGGGAACGTGCGTTATCATCTCATCATATATGAATTCATCGCGCTCTGTAAGCATTATGTTTCCGTCAAGAGCCAAAACCCGTCCAAATTCCGGTGTATCAAAAACGTCTATTTGCTGATATTGACTTTTTTCTGAAAAAAGCTGTTTTTTAACCTTAAGGCTTAATTTTACATCTGGCGTATGATTCTCGCTAAACCAAAAATTCATTTCATCTTCTCCTATTTCAAAACATTAAGATGATTTATCTCAGGATCTTCTGTTCCGGTAAGGCTGCACCCCTTAAGCTTAGCATACTCGATATAATTTACAATATCCCATGTTATTCTCTCGCCCGGCGCAAGAATAGGTATTCCCGGAGGATAGCACATAACGAACTCACTGCATATTCTACCAACCGATTCCTTTACAGGAAGACTTATTTTCTCCGCGTAAAATGCCTCCTGCGGACTTATCACTACCTCGGCTGGTATATACTCCTGTGTAAGCATTCCTGTTGGGTTTTTCTGGAACCGGCGCCTTATTTCTGCAAGGGCACTGACAAGCCTCTCAACCTCCTGCATACGGTCGCCTATTGAAATATAGGCGAGTACATTTCCCAAATCTCCGAATTCTATCTGTATATCATAATCGTCTCTCAGTATATCATAGACTTCTATTCCCGCAAGACCTATATCAAGTGTATGAATACTGAGTTTAAGCGGATCAAAATCAAATATTGAATCTGAATTTATAAGCTCATCACCAAAAGCGTAATAGCCGCCTATATCATTGACCTCTTTTCGCGCGTATTCAGCAAGCTCGCGAACTTCAGAAAATATTTTTTTGCCGTGGAGCGCAAGGT
>CALXSX010000075.1 GCA_944391265.1 uncultured Clostridia bacterium
CTCTCGCAAGGCGGGCTATCCTCAGAGCTTCCTCCGCTGTTCTCGCACCTGAGGTATTAGGGAGCAGCGTAACTCCTTTTGGAATATAATTGAGTATATTCCCTGTAATGCTGTTTGTACGCCTTACGGCAAGTGTTATCATCTCAGCTCCTGCATGTTCGACAGCAGCCTTGATAAGATCCAGATTGAACTTTCCGGACCCTAATATAAAACGTGAATTAAATTCATGCCCTCCGATTATCAGTTTGTCTTCCATTTGAGTAATCTCCTTAAAATTCATTTTGTAAGCATGATACGCACCGCGGCAAGCGCGCAGTGACCGGCGCATATCATCACCCTCGGTGCGGTCAGTCCCGTACCATTTTCAATCCCGTGCTTTCCGTCGCCACACAGGTAAAATCTGTTTGAAATTTTTTTAGTTACTATTTCATTTCCGTCATAAAAGCCTGCCATTCCGGACGATGCCACAACCGTCGTTTGCGTCTGTGACAAAAGAGCATTTACAAGTTCCGCTTTGCTTTCGGGTTTGTCAAACGCCTCAATTACAACATCACAGCTCTTAAAAACAGCGCCAGCATTGCTCTCGCATATAACGCAGTCTGATACCTCAACGCAAACATACGGATTGATTTTTGATATTTCTTCTTTCATGACATCAGTTTTGCGCCTTCCCATGTGGCTTAAGTTATAAAACTGCCTGTTAATATTTGTAAGCTCAACCGTATCAAAATCTGCTATGACAAGCCTCCCTATACCGCATCTTGCAAGCGCGACGGCAATATGTGAGCCGAGTCCGCCGAGGCCGGCGACTCCTACTGAGGCTCCCTTAAGCGTTTTGTAGACCGGCTCTGAAAACCTAGCGTTTATAACAGCTTCTATTTCTGCTTCACTTACCATATATTAACCGCCTCCGACAAAGCCGACTATTATAACGTTGTCACCGTCTGATACGGCAAACGTGTCATAGAGTGATTTCGGCACAATATCACCGTTTACTTCAACTGCTATTGTCTCTCTGTTATATCCGTAATGGGCGATTATTTCCGATACAAGAGAACCGGCAAGCTCCTTTTGTTCGCCGTTTACAGTTACCACTTTTGCCACCTCCTATAAAAAAAGTCACGCAAAAGAAATTCACACCCGTGGTGGTGTGCCCCTTTGCATGACATAAATCATACTCTATATACTATCATACAACAACCGCATTAAAAAGTCAATGCGCAAAATATCACAAATACCGCTGCTTTTGACAATTATTTTCATTAACACGCACAAAACTACTGCTCTATGAAAGCAGCCTTGGCTATGAACGGAACAACCTCATCAATATCATACCACCCTGAACTGTTTTGCGCATTTCTGCCGCCGTTTGGATTTGACACATAGACACTGCCACAATTGTCTGCGGCAAGCAAAACAATGTAATGTGACGAAGACGTCCACCTGTTTTTTTCAGGCTCATTCCACGCACAGGCAAGAACAGGCTCCCCTTTCAGCAGACGGTTTGTTATGTATTCGTCCGACAGCTGCGAATCAGAATATACAAAGCCGCTGTTTTTTATCCCATAAGCAGCAGAAAGCTCGCTTGGTATATCATCGCCGGAAATCACCGGATAATACTTCTCCCTCAAGTCCTCAGGAGTAACATCAGAGCCGTATCCGCTTAAAATTATTGCCATTGCCGTTATCCCACAGCCCGATGACTCCATATCTCCGTCCCAGTAGGGTTTGTCTTTCCACGGTGCGCTTCCGTTCTGCTTATATTCCTTAAAAGTCCGTTCATTATCCCCGCCTGTAGTGAACGTAGTAAAATCTCCTCGCCCCCACACTCTTTTCTGACCTGCACCGTCATAGTCTTCATTGCTGTCCCTTTTTATCACGCCGTATTCGGAAGGCTTTATAAAAACAGAAACAATCTCCTCCACGCGCGAGTAAATTCGCATATAAAGCGACGGATTCTTCTGAAGGTACACCCCGACAAAGATTATCACGACAAGCAGCAGTAAAAATTTGCTGAAACGTTTCTTCTTTCTTCTGCCTTTTGCATGTTTCATCTTCTGACCACTCTTCCCTCGCCGGCATATTAAACCATAAACACAAAATAAATTCTATGCTGATAAAAAACATATAGATATGCGGAAAATCCGCACATCTATAAATAATTTTCATATAAGCTGTCTGCCCTCCAAAGCCTTTATCAAGGTTATTTTATCAGCATACTCCAGGCCGCTTCCAACCGGAACACCGTGAGCAATTCTCGTAACTTTTACGCCGAGAGGTGAAATAAGCCTCGATATATAAACAGCCGTCGCGGTACCGTTTACAGTCGGATTAGTTGCCATTATAACCTCTTTTACGGCGCCGTCGGAAAGCCGCTCAACGAGCTCCTTAATCTTTATGTCCTCAGGAGATATTCCCTCAGATGGCGACAACGCCCCGTGCAGCACGTGATAAAGACCATTGTACTCGTTTGTACCCTCGATCGCCTTTACGTCCTCCGGGCTTTCAACCACACAGATAGTCGATCTGTCACGGCGTTCGGAGGAACAAATATCACAAGGCGTCTTTGTCGTAAGATTCTGGCATACGGGACAAAATGTTATCTTCTCCTTTGCCTCTCTGATAACTTTTGACATTACATCTACAGCTTCACGCGACATTCGCTCCAGAATATGAAAGGCTATTCTTTCAGCACTTTTGGGGCCAATACCCGGCAGCTGCTCAAACTGCTCTACCAACCTTTCGATAGATATTTCCTCTGACATATTACAAAGTCCCTCCGTAAACTTCTGACAACATATACATCGGGCACAGACTGATTAAATTAGAACAATCCCGGAATATTGATTCCGCCTGTCACCTGTTCCATACCCTCTGTCATCATTTCGTCAGCTTTTTTAATTCCTTCATTTACAGCCACCATAATGAGATCCTGCAATGTCTCGACATCTTCCGGATCTACAGCCTCAGGCTTTATATCTATGGATACAAGCTCTTTTTTGCCACTGACAACGACATTTACTGCGCCGCCGCCAGCTGATGCTTCGACAGTTTTTCCTTCAAGTTCTGACTGTACTTTTTCCATTTCCTCCTGCATTTTCTGCGCCTGCTTGATAACATTGCTGACGTTTTTGTTCTGATTCATGCCTGCACCTGCAAAGCCCTTATACTTTCCCATAATTACCTCCAAAATAATATTTAACGAAAGGATCTGTTAAAAAATCCACATTTCCCATAAGGGAAATTTTACAGGCCCTTCCATATTTACATTAGTCCTCGGAAATTTCATTACCCTCAAGAAATTCCTCTCTGTCGTCCTCGTCAATCGATGACTGCGAGAACTTTTCTTCATCTCTGTTAAATTCAAGAAAATCATGCTCGTCCACCGAATCAACAAAATCGCTCATTCTGCTCATTACATCGCCGAGCGGATCAATCTTATCATTGTTTTTATCAGCGTTTTCAGCCGTTTTTCCTGTCTCGTCCTTATTTGGCAGATCCCAAAAATCGATTGCCACATCCTCAATCTCATCCGAGTATGCAGTCTTGACCTTTAGTTCTACTCCGCACGCCTTGACGGTGAGTGACGTTATTTTGTCAAGCTGATTTACAGCCATGCTTTTTGCGCCTTCCTCAGAATCCCTTTCATAAATAAGTATTATTCCGTCATTATCAACAGTTATCGGTATTCCGGCTATTGCCCCGGCAAGATACGGTGCGTTTCTTAATAT
>CALXSX010000076.1 GCA_944391265.1 uncultured Clostridia bacterium
GTTTCTGCTCGGCGAACTGCGTCAGGCATACGCTGCCGACATACAGTCCCACTTCGCGGAAGGCGTCGATGAGCCTTAAAACGTCCATGTCGTAAGTTATGCCCAAATCGCCGCGCATTTTAAGGCTTTCGATGGCGGCGGCGTTTATGACAATGACAATCTCCGCTTCGTCCTTCATTTTAAGCAGCATTTGCAGCTTGCTGTCCGGCTTAAAGCCCGGCAAAACGCGCGACGCGTGAAAATCGTCAAACAATTTTCCGCCCATTTCCAAATAAAGCTTGTTTCCAAAACTCGCAATTCTTTCTTTTATACGTTCAGATTGAAGCTGAACATATTTTTCATTATCAAAGCCTACCTTAACCATAATTATAACCTCTGTGTTTTTTAAAGTACCATGACTAATGTCCCGACACCTATCAGGATACAGCCTATCACTGTTTTTGCGGTCATTTCCTCTTGGAGAAAAAAGAAAGCAAACGCGAAAGTGAACAGCACACTCAGCTTGTCCACCGAAACAACCTTCGTAACATTTCCCGTTTGCAAAGCATAGTAATAGCAAAGCCACGATGCACCCGTAGCAAGACCTGAAAGTATTAAAAACAGCCAGCTGCGTCTTGTAATCTCAGCTATTCCTCCCTGCGCGTTGGTTATAAACACCATTACCCAAGCCATTATTAAAACAACAAATGTTCTTATCGCCGTCGCAAGATTTGAGTTTACACCTTCAATGCCGATTTTCGCAAAAATGGAAGTTAACGCGGCAAATACAGCTGACATAAGCGCAAATATAAACCACATTGGTTTAACCCTCCCCGCTCTTTTTTTCGTATATCGTACAAACAGCAGTTGAAGATATTCCCTCTCCCCCGCCTTCAAAGCCAAGCCGCTCAGTTGTCGTCGCCTTAACGCTCACAAAGGAAATGTCAATTCCAAGTGCTCCTGCCACATTAGTACGCATTTTCTGAATATACGGTGCCAGCTTCGGCTGTTGGGCGACAATGGTAATATCCGCATTCCCCACAAAAAAGCCTCCGCCTTCAAGAATCTCCTTGACTCTTTTTAAAAGTACCATACTTGATACGCCCTCAAATTCAGCGCTCGTATCAGGAAAATGCTTTCCTATATCGCCAAGAGCTGCTGCTCCAAGTAACGCGTCACAAAGAGCATGAAGAGCAACATCAGCATCAGAATGACCAAGCAGCCCCTTTTCAAATTGTATTTCCTCACCGCAAAGAATAAGCTTTCTTCCCTCGCAAAGCCTGTGAACATCATATCCGTGACCTATTCTTACCATTCTCGTGCGCCTCCGTACAATCAATCCTTTTTCTTTCAGCAAGCACCGCCCCCGCAAACAGCAAATCGTCCTGCGTCGTAAGCTTAATATTTGAAGAGCTGCCGTTTATAATTCTGACTTTTTTGCCGGCATATTCAAAAAGCGCACAATCATCAGTAACTTTGATTCCATCTTTTTTCGCTCTTATGTGCAGATCCAAAATATCACGGCGCAAAAAGCCCTGCGGTGTGAATATTCTGTATACGCCCCTTCTGTCAAGGGTAGACTCAATAAATCCGTCACTGCACCGCTTCAAAGTATCGCTACACAAAGCGCCGACAGCCGCCGCACCAAATTCAGCAGCAGCAGCCGCAACCGCTTCTATTTCATCTGCCGTAACAAGCATTCTGGCGGCGTCGTGTATAAGAACATAATCCGCATCAGAGTTGCTGACTCCAATATATGACGAGTCCTGCCTCGTAGCTCCGCCCTCGGCAATTTTGATAACTTTCGTACAATCTTTCAAAATTTCCGCGCACTTTTTCGTCTCTCCCGTGCCGCAAACTACAATTATATTATCTATACAGCTGCAATTCTGAAACGTGCCGACGGCGTGTCTCAAGACCTCACTGCCGCATATTTTAATATATGCCTTGTTATACCCGGCATTCATCCTCGTTCCCGAGCCCCCGGCAAGAATAACAGCGTCTGTCACGCTCTTTCACGCTCCTTCACAACTGCAAGCGAATCGACAATATCGTTCATTATCATGTCAATATCTTCTTCATTTGCAAAATCACTCATAACAAGTTCACTAACAACGATTTGGCGGGCATTGCCTAAAACTTTCCGCTCACTCGTCGAAAGACCCTTGACCTTTTCCCTGTACATCAAATCCTTCAACACATCAAGCACCTTATAAATATCTCCGGATTTTATTTTTATAAGATTTCCACGCTGACGTCTATTCCAGTTGCTGTCGTCACAAAGAGGTTCATTTTTGAAATAATCGACTATTTTCTTTGCTTCCTCCTTGGAAATAACGTCTCTCACACCTATTTCCTCGCAGTTATCAGTGGGAATTAGCAAAGTCATATTCCCGCACAATATTCGCACAACGTAATATTGCTTTTTTTGACCCATTATCTCTTTTTCTTCAATTGCCTCAACAACCCCTGCTCCGTGAAGCGGATATACAATCTTATCCCCAATTTCATACATTACTTTCCTGACCTTTCAAGCTTGCGCGCAAGCATATTCCTTATATTTCTATTATACCACTTTTTTGACAAAAGTCAAATACAAATATGATTTTTTATCAAGGCATAACAGCATTTATTCTCATAATGAAAAAATAAATGTAAATATATTGCATTTTTCATTTTTTTATGATATAATTTTTCATGTATACCAGTCTCGGGAATCATCGGTTTCCGGGCAGATATTTTATTTTT
>CALXSX010000077.1 GCA_944391265.1 uncultured Clostridia bacterium
AGGTGTCCGGCTTTGCAAACGTAAGCTCTGAATATTTTGAAAAATCAAGCCTGTTCTCCGGTATTTCCCATCTTTCGGGGTATGAGAGAGCATACTGTATGGGCAGATGCATATCGGGAACGCCGAGCTGTGCCATCACTGCGCCGTCAACGTATTCGACCATTGAATGTATAACGCTTTGACGGTGAACAAGAACGTCAATTCTGTCGTAGTCAACATCAAAAAGCCAGTGCGCCTCCATTACCTCAAGACCTTTGTTTACAAGCGTAGCCGAATCAACTGTGACCTTTGCCCCCATATCCCAGTTCGGATGGTGCAGCGCCTGCTCCGCGGTGACCGTGCGAAGCTGCTCCCTTGTCATGCCGAAAAGCGGGCCTCCGGACGCCGTCAGAATAAGCCGTGATATATCGCATTTTCTGCCGTGCATTGACTGAAAAACGGCTGAATGTTCGCTGTCAACCGGCAGTATTCTGACACAGTTTTTTTTTGCTAAAGCCGTTACGATATGGCCGGCAGTAACCATGGTTTCCTTGTTTGCGAGAGCTATGTTTTTTCCGCTCTCAATGGCGGCTATGGTGGGAAGAAGTCCCGATATGCCGACAACAGCAGTCAAAACGGTATCGGAGCCGTGATACGCTGCAGCTTCGCACATTCCGTCTGTCCCGGACGTAATTTTTACGGAGCAGTCGGCTGCTCTGACCCTCAGGTCAGCCGCCGCATTTTCATCGCTCATGCAGACAAGCTCCGGCGAAAATTCACGTATCTGCTTTTCCATTAGCGCAGCGTTTTTATTTGCAGCAAGCACCTTTACCTTTATATCGCTTCTCCTCCTGACAATATCAAGAGCCTGTGTACCTATGGAACCGGTTGAGCCTAATATAGTTATATTCATATTATCCTCCGTTTATATTAACTGAATTCACAAGTTAATTTTTAAAAAAAGGGATGACAAAAAAATGCGCAGGCCGCAAAGAGTAAACAAGTAAGCTCTTTTAAATAAAATAAAGGCAGAACTACACTCACTTTCTCCGGTCTGCACTGTTTTTTGAAATCCCCCTCAGGCGTTGCTTTTTTTCACAGTCTGCTTTTTGTTTCAAAGCTATAACATCCCATTTTCGCCATAAATTATACACTATTTATTTTCGTTTTTCAACCGTTTTTCACAGCGCCTGTTATATTTGTGCAAAATCCACAGTTTTGGTTTGGAATTTTGTGAGATTTTTCGTTAATGCCCGTTTGCTGCAATTTTTTATAAAAATTTATGAAAAACCGATTGTAATTATCCCTGCTTTATTGTATAATCGAATTATACGATTAACGAAAGGACGATCAGACATAATGAAAATTGAAACAAAATGCATACAGGAAGGCTATAAGCCCAAAAACGGTGAACCGAGGGTTCTGCCCATATATCAAAGCACTACATTCAAGTACGATTCGTCTGATTATATGGGAAAACTCTTTGACCTTGAAGCGGACGGATTTTTTTATACGCGGCTGGCAAACCCCACAGTTGACTGTGTGGAGAAAAAAATAGCGAGTCTTGAGGGCGGAGTAGGCGCTATGCTTACCTCCTCCGGTCAGGCGGCGACACTCATAGCCGTTATGACAATAGCAAAAGCCGGGGATCATATTATCTACTCCTCCACGGTTTACGGCGGAACATTTAATCTGCTCGGAGTTACGCTTATGAAGTTCGGGCTTGACGTGACATTTGTAGATCCCGACCTGGAGCTTGAAGAGCTTCAGAAGTATGTGCGCCCCGAGACCAAGGCGGTTTTGGGCGAGACGATAGCCAATCCCGCGCTTAATGTTCTCGATATTGAAAAATTTGCAAAGCTTGCCCACAATAATGAGCTTCCGCTCATTGTTGATAACACTTTTGCAACACCGGTACTGTGCCGACCGATTGAATTCGGCGCGGATATTGTAACACATTCCACATCTAAATACATGGACGGTCATGCCGTATCTCTCGGCGGAGTTATAGTGGACAGCGGCAATTTCATCTGGGACGGAAACAAAAACTTCCCTGACTTCAACACGCCGGACGAATCATATCACGGCAAAGCGTACGCGCGCGATTTCGGCAAATCGGCGTTTATAATCAAAGCACGCGCTCAGATTATGCGAGACCTCGGCTCAACACCGTCACCGATGAATGCGTTTCTACTCAATCTTGGTCTTGAAACTCTGCATCTGAGAATGCCGCGCCACAGCAGCAACGCACTTAAAGTTGCGCAGTACCTTGAAAAAAATGATAACGTATCATGGATAAATTATCCGGGGCTCCCGTCAAGCAAGTATAAGAAGCTTGTTGACAAGTACCTGCCGTACGGAGCAAGCGGCGTCATATCGTTCGGCGTTAAAGGCGGAAGAGAAGCCTGCACAAAGTTTCTCGACTCTCTGAAGCTCGCCGCTATAGTAACGCACGTAGCGGACGCAAGAACATGTGCGCTGCATCCTGCAAGCACAACGCATCGTCAGCTGACTGACGAACAGCTTATAGAAGGAGGAATCAGCCCCGATCTTGTAAGGCTGAGCGTAGGTATAGAAAACGTTGACGACATAATAGCGGATCTTGATCAGGCTTTAAAAAACATATAAATTTTTTGAGAGAGGAGGCGTGAGGGATGAACCTTGTACATCTCAAATACGCCGTTGAAGTTGCGAAAGAAAAATCGATATCCAAAGCAGCGGAAAAGCTGTACATGGGACAGCCAAACCTCAGCCGGGCGATTTCCGATCTTGAGGATAGTCTCGGCATTAAAATATTCAGGCGTTCATCAAAGGGTATGTTCCCCACAATGCAGGGAGAGGAGTTTCTCGGGTATGCAAGAAACATACTTTCACAGGTGGACAAGGTAGAGCGGCTGTACAGTGGACAATCTGAGAAAAAGCAGACATTTTCCATTTCAGTGCCGAGGGCTACTTATATTTCGAGCGCCTTTATGGAATTTACAAAAAAGCTTGATCAGTACAAGCCTATGGAGCTGTTTTACAACGAGACAAACCAGATAGGCGTTATAAATAACATACTCAGCAGTGATTATAACCTCGGAATACTGCGGTTCCGTCAGGTCGTGAAAGACAACGTCGTACAACTTCTACACGCAAAAGCTCCCCAGCGTGATGTCAT
>CALXSX010000078.1 GCA_944391265.1 uncultured Clostridia bacterium
GATAGCGATAGGTAAGGCTTTGATGTCATCGCTGCCTTTTCCCCCGCTTCACACCGTGCGTGCGACTTTCACCGCACACGGCGTTCCATCAATATTGCTTGTCAGATTATATCGTATAGATTTCCAAAGCTTTTGAATATTACTTAATTTCAATGTTCCCGCATAACTTTCTCAGTACATTGATTTTCTTCAGCATTTCATTATCAGGTTTTATCAAGGAAATGTATGCGTCGATAGTTTCCCGCTTTACCGCGTGAACAAGCGTATGCACGTCTTTATGCAGTATAACAAGGTTTTTATATTCATCAGTGCCGCCTTGCTGTTTTGGAATTTTATGATGACAATGAATTTCATCAATCCATAATACATTTCCCGTAACAGCACATCTGCCGTATTGTGCGGTATATACAGAAAGTCGGTTATCCATATATTCAATACTTCGGTTGCATACTGTAGTTTTGGATAACATATGCATTACCGTAATTACATCATCGCTGAATTTCAGATTTTGATGTATTTCCTGTCTGCCTTTCTCTGTATATTTGCATACAGTTCCTTTTTGATGATGAGCATTTCTCGTCTTGATATATCCGATAGGGCATAACGGAAAGCCCATAATATATCGGACTTGTTTGCTTCTGCCGTAATTTTCTTTGATATATCTGTTTACGATTTCGCCCTTTTTCTTAACCCGTTTGCCAAAACCTCTTAATTTCCCGTCAATTCTCCATTGCATTTTTATGCAGTCCAAACTTATACAAGTAGCAATTCTGTAGTAGTTATGAATACCAATAACCATTGAATTATAGATATTTATCGCTGTCGCTTCATATTTTGCACTTTTAGGATGCTTAATACATTCGAGCTGCTTAACCAATTTGTCCGTTTCTCTTTCCAATGCTTTATCCGACATATGAGAACAGACAATATATTTATTGCCCTTTTTTACAGCTTTCATCTTGAACCCCAGAAAATCGGAGTAATGCTTTTTTAAGTTGATTACCCTTGATTTTTCCTCGCTGATTTCAAGTTTAAGCCTATCTTTAATCCATTGTTTGACCGCAACAAATATTCTGTCTGCCGATTGACGATTTTTACAGAATATCTTAAAGTCGTCAGCGTATCTTACGATAAACATTTCTTTCAGATTGCTTTGTCTTAACACTTTATATACATTTCCTCTGTTGATGTGACCGTTCCCATAATCATACACTTTAATGTTATTATGCGTAGGCATTGTTTCCCACTGACTGCTTATCCACCAATCCAATTCATTTAGAACAATATTGGCAAGCAACGGTGATAAAATCCCGCCCTGCGGAGTTCCCCTTGTCGGATATACCTTATCGCCGTTTGGCATTATTATCGGAGCTTTGAGCATTGCTTTAATTATGCAGATTAACTTTTTGTCCCGTATGCCCATTGTCCACATTTGTTTTATTAACTTAGAATGGTCTACATTGTCAAAGAAACCCTTAATATCTACATCAACGACAAAATGTAAATGCTGTGATTGTATCATCTTACAACATTGTGCTATTGCGTGCTCCGCTGATTTATTGGGGCGGAAGCCGTTTGAGTGTTTGTGAAATTTTGCTTCACATATCGGCTCAAGCACTTGCAGAATACATTGCTGTACAAGTCTGTCGAGAATTGTAGGGATACCGAGCGGTCGTTTCTTTCCGTTCGGTTTTGGTATTTCCACCCGTTTTACAGGCTTTGGGTCATACCATTTTAGTTTTTGCTGAATTATATCAATATACGAATTGATTGGGATTTTCTCAATATCCGTAATATTGGCTCCGTCAACGCCGCTTGTATTACTTCCGCTGTTGCGCTTAATGTTTCTGTATGCCATTCTTATGTTGTTTTCATCTGCGATGATTTCCATAAGATTTGTAAAGTTTTTATTATCCTTACTGTCTACATACAATTTATCAAGCACTTCTTGCATATCGTAATATTCAGCGTGTCGGAGCTTTTTCTGCTTTGTCATAGGCAACTCCTCCTTTCGGATTTGTTTTTCTTTGTCATACTCGAAGCTATGATTATCTATACCTATAACTATCTGAGCAATATTGACTGGCGGCTATCCCTCAGCTATGTTATCCATAGCTTCATAGGTACTGTGCCGCCGCTTTCGGTCGGATAAAATTGAGTTCCCTCAGCTCACTTTGCTCAATTAAAGCTGTTTCCTCAATAACGCACTCTGTGTAATCAGATTAACATACGTTCCGACTTTCCCACGTTCCGATAATCCTATCTTTGCATATATACTTAGGTGTCTGCTCTAATCCTGTCAGCTTGACAGCGCCTTTAACGCTGTAAGGTATTTCATAAATGGACTTCTTACTTTACCTCACTGACCACTCCTAAGAGTGCCGCTGCATTTCTACAGCGTCTACCTATAGACTTGTGAATTCGCAGTTTTCGTCAGACCTTTGACAGTCGTTCTCACCATATATATTTTATAGACCTCCGGCATATCAGCTGCATATCCCGCCTCCGGGACACTTTCGTGTAACATTTATCTGTTACTTACGGCAGCTTTCTGCCGACTTCACCGAGCTTATGACATTTGATGATTACACATCAAACGCCATTCGGAGTATTAAGGCGGCGTTTCAAGGCGTTACCCTATCATTCCACCTGTCGGATTATCAGTTCTCCTAAACTGAAACTGTTACGTTCTTTGTTTAGTGCATAAGCTTTTCACTTATGAACGTGTCGCACTCCACTGATAACCCGTATAGTATGCATCAATCCCCGGAGTGCCGTCATCAAGGTTACCTGTACCATTACCGCTGATCAAGGTGCCGTCGGAATATCTGATGCCTCGGTTTGCTGCCGTTTCACCTGATTTGGTGTACTCCGGGACACGGTAGGTAATACCTAAAGTATCCCGCTGGCATACGGTACAGTAACTGGTCTCATAGGTTGTTGTTGCATTTAAGTCCAATTCGTTCGTCCTGCCGTTAGCCTTTAGCCATATATCAGCAGGATCAACATAATCGCTGGCTTGAGACGCGAATGTGACCGTCGGCATGAGTGTCATCAGCATGGACGCCGCAAGGGCAGCCGACAAAATGGACTTGATTTTACTTTTGATTTTCATCTCAAAAAATCCTCCTTTAAATCTTTGTTTTTCTTTTCCATTGGTATATATTTGGCACAGCTTGTTCCGTTGTGGCAAGAGAGGTACGGGCAAAAGGGGTTCCTTTCGTCGAGAAGATACGTCTCCTGCCCAATTTTACAAGTTGGACAAATCTGAATAGCTGAAGCTTTGTATTCCACCTTCGTCATCCTTTCTGATATGCCGTCATACTCAGCCTGTCAGTCTGCGGTATCCTTTGTCCGCTTCATCGATGCAGCGGCTTAGCATCTCAAAAAAGCGGGTCGGATCCAGTTCCTTATCAAGCCAATGCGTTGCACGATAAGAATAACAGCCGACCTCGTCGTTTATAGCATGACTGCCGAGAATGCTTTTCAGGTTCAGTTCGTTTACCAGCTTCCGCTGTTTTGCGGTGCTGGGCGTATTCATTCCCCTGGCAACGCAAAAGACCATTAAAGGGTGCAGCTCCGAAAAGGATATCTGCAGGTAATAGCCGCGGTAATCCGTCATGAGCGACGTTTCATCCTGGTCGTCAATTTGGAGCTGGGACATCACCATCTTGCGGGTATGGGCTGAAATATTCCTGCGCCGGTTCTTTTCCTCGTTGGTTAGTTCATAGTTTGTCATAAAATACCTCCTTTCTCATCAGGATGACTATCTTGCTGTTGCTATATGAGTGATGGCTCCCCAGATTCGGTTGGAATCGTGATTGATACCAAGTATCCGGACAGTGACCCGGGCTCCGCGCGGCGGACGGCCGCGTTTGGGATAGCTGCATAAGCAGTCGATTCCGCCGTCAAGGGCTACGAATACCCCGTTGGTATCCACCATACTGACCGTACCGACATACCGGTTCCCGACGGAATATCTCCGCAGCGCTTTTTCATATGGGTTTTCACCTGCCTGCTTGACGGACGCCGTGACCCTGATATGGTCACGGTCGCTCCTGTCCACACTCAGAATCTTTACGAGGATACGCTGACCGGGCTGGAAGTGCCCCGATGCATCAAGCCATCTCTGATAGCTCAGTTCCCGCAGCGGGATGTATACCTCCAGACCGAACAGCTCCACAAACACACCTGCACGTATGACAGAGACAACCCGCGCTTCAGCACAAATATCTGAATAAATAAGATTATTGCCGTCCCGGTCTGCGGCAAGGTAATACTGCCGCCGTTTTGCGCGCATTGCTTCGAGTCTGCTGGCTGCGGCTATGTTTTCAGCCGTGTCGATACCTTTTACGATATAGTCCACTTCAGCCCCAAGCCGTTTTGTGAGCATATAGTGAAGCACATCCTGCGGCGGTATACCCCTGTAGTCCTCCGGCGGTTCAACCGCTTCCTCGGCAGGGAT
>CALXSX010000079.1 GCA_944391265.1 uncultured Clostridia bacterium
GTGCTGTAAAAAGCCGCTGCCTGCAATAGGTTACAGGCAGCGGCTTATTTTTTACTTAAATTCGGGAAGCCAGTCCCCGTGAGCAGCAATAAGATCATCGCACATGCTAACTATGTCATCTATGGAGAGCTCTGCCGCGGTGTGTGGGTCTAACATGGCGGCTTGGTATATATAATCTTTTCTGCGGGTTTTTGCCGCTTCGATTGTCAGAAGCTGCGTATTGATATTCGTCATATTCATAGCTGCAAGCTGAACGGGTAAACGGCCTATGTTCGTCGGGTGAATTCCCGTGCCGTCAGTATAGCAGGGAACCTCAACGCATGCATCTTTCGGAAGATTTTCTATATAGCCGTTATTGATTACATTTCCGCCGATTTTGTACGGAGTGTCCGTGATGATAGAATTTAATATGTATGACAAATATTCCTTTGAATGGGTATGCTCTATTTTGTGACTTGACAGGATTTCATCTTTTCGTTCTTTCCATTTGGATATTTGGTCTACACAGCGTCTCGGATATTCGTCAAGCGGGATATTGTATTTTTCTATCAGTTCCGGATATTTTGATTTTATGAAAAAGGGATTATATTCCGCGTTATGCTCACTCGATTCAGTGCAGTAATATCCAAGCCTTTTTATATATTCAAACCTTACCATATCACTATGCTTTTCAAAGGCATTTTTCTTTGCCGCACGTCGTCTTATTTCCGGATACAGGTCAACTCCGTTTTTGTCTCTTATTTCAAGAAGCCATCCCATATGGTTTATGCCTGCAATAAGTTCCTGCCTTCCATCAAGAGAGTCCTCCATGCCAAGACTTTTCAATAAAGTCTCCGAGCATACCTGAACGCTGTGGCAAAGACCGATTGTCTTAATTTTTGTAAAGCGCTGCATATATCCTGTTATTATTGCCATGGGATTTACATAATTTAAAAGATATGCATCTGGGCAAACTTCCTGCATATCCTCGGCAAGACTTTCAAAAACAGGAATCGTTCGGAGAGCTCTGAAAATTCCGCCTATACCAAGAGTGTCACCGATGGTTTGGCGAAGGCCGTACTTTTTAGGTATTTCAAAATCTGTCACCGTACATGGCTCATAGCCTCCTACCTGAAGCGTTGTTATAACAAAGCTGGAATCCTTGAGGGCATCTTTTCTTTGAGAAACTCCAAGATATTTTTTTACCTTTGCCCTGCTGCCGTTTATGGTTTTGTTCATTGCATCAACCATAATAAAAGATTCTTCGAGACGCTCGCTGTCGATGTCATAAAGAGATATTTCCATGTCTTTCAAAGATTCGGTAAGCATGCAGTCACCGAGTACGTTTTTTGTAAAAACCGTGCTGCCTGCACCGATTATCGTTATTTTTATCATTTTGGTCACTCCCTTAATTTTTTTCTATTTTATTATATTTTATGTTGATTGTCAATTGATTTTTGTAAGGGAAATATGTTATAATGTCAGGCGAGGGGAGGAAGATGATAATGGAAATTTATGCTGGTAGAACCGGTTTTACGGATTTAAATGCAGTCAGCGCCGGAGCTCAGGTATGCCCGCCGGCTCATGCTTACGGGCCGGCGGTAAGGGAATATTAGTTGATTCACTACGTTCTCTCGGGCACAGGGGATTTGGTAAAGGACGGAGCAGAGGACAGAATATATAAAAATGAAGGCTTTTTAATAAAACCGGATGAGGTTAATTACTATAGGGCAGACGATAATGATCCATGGACATATGTCTGGATAGGTTTTAACGGAGCCGAGTCAGAAAACCTTTTACAGCATTCTGAAATAGGTTCCATAAGCCCTGTTTTTCATTGTGATGAGTGCAGGTGGATTTTTGAAAAGATTGAAAACAGTGCGTATATTGAACAGGGCAGGGAGCTGTATTTGCTTTCTTTGCTGTATGCGTTTTTTTCCGAGACGTCAAAGCATAGCATAGTGACAGACAGTTCGTATGCTGCAAAGGCGAGAGATATGATAAAGGTAAACCTTGATAAGGATATTAAGGTTTCTGATATTTCGCAGACACTCGGACTGGACAGAAGATATTTCTGCAGCCTATTCAAGGAGAAATATGGTATTTCCCCGCAGAGCTTTATAATAAAAGAAAAAATAAACAGAGCAATGGCGCTGCTTGAAAGCACAGGTATTTCCGTTGGTGAGGTGGCTCGTTCCGTAGGATACACGGATCAGTTTGCGTTTTCAAAAATATTTAAAAAGTATGCCGGTACTTCACCGATAAATTATCGAAGAAAGAAATTATAAAAATACTATCTGCAGAGAAGCTTTTGAATAAACTGCGCGGTTGAATATTCTCCGGACCTGTTGAGACGTTTAAGACGGAAAAGACAGTCCGGAGATTTTGTTATAAAATTCATGCCCTCTTCGCATGACAGGCTCGCAAGGAAGCCCATATCTTTTATTATCTGTACGGAGCTGTCGCTTATTTTACCGAATGGATACGTATAGGCTGACGGATATTTCCCCGTTATGGAGAAAAGGAGCTCCTGTGTACGTGTTAGGTCAGCTGTCAGGCGGTTTCTGTACGACTCGTCCGATTCGCCTTTTAATTTCATGCTCGCTGTTTTTGTGCTGTCTATCGTATGAAGATCATACGAATGATTCTGAAATTCAACAAGCCCCGAATTGTTTAGCTCCGCTATATCAGAGCGCCGCAGACAGCTGTACAGGGGATTGGTTTCCCCGGATTTAGTATAAAGATCTGTATAGCTTCCGACTACAGAAATTACTATTGGTATATTTTTTTCTTTTATTATGGGATAAATATATGAGTAGTTATTATAAAAGCCATCGTCGAACGTCAGCATCACAGGTTTTTCCGGCAGCGGAAGATCGTTATAAACATAATCTGTCAGCGCTTTTACAGTAATAGGCGTGTATCCTTCATTTAAAAGCGCGTCAACATCGCTTTCAAACTGCTCCGGAGTTATTATGTAGCTGCTTTTTTTTGAATTATCAGCCAATACGCTGTGATACATAGCTATCGGCAGAGGAATCCCTTCTTTTTTTGCAGCGGCAAATGCCGTTACAAGCGCGGCTGCAAAAATTAAGATTGCCGGTATGATTAAACGGTTTAATTTTATCGTGAATATACGCATTTTCAAATCTTGCCTTTCATTTTAATTTGCTATTATATATTATTTTTTACGATTTATTATTATGCTCAATACATAATTTTCCCGCTGTATGAAAAAATAAATTTGACTAAACGCCGTATACGCCCAAACAAGTACGGCGTAATACATTTAAAATATGGGCAGAAAGGCTATGTTAATATGAAGAAAAAAATCTTATGTATGTTAATGACGGTTGTGGTTGCAGTAACTGTAGTATTGTACGAGCCGACCGTTAAAACGGCCGGTACGGCGTCAGACAGCCAGCTTCTTGCACGTGCTGTAAACGGTGAGGCAAGGGGTGAGCCGTATGAAGGACAGGTGGCTGTTGCGGCAGTTATATTAAACAGGGTACGCCACCCATCATTCCCGAACACAATTGCAGGGGTTATTTATCAGCCGGGAGCATTTACAGCAGTGTCTGACGGCCAGATAAACGTACCGATTGACCCAAACTCAACAGTTTACAAAGCATGTCAGGACGCTTTGAATGGATGGGACCCATCGGGTGGAGCAATATATTACTTTAATCCGGATACGGCTACTAACGCGTGGATATGGTCAAGACCGCTTGTTAAGGTAATAGGAAAACACAGATTTTGTAAGTGAGGAGGGACGGCAATGATAGACAAAAACAAGGTTCATGCAATAATATATTCTATACTGGGAGTTTTGTTATTAACGGTTTCGATTACGGCAATATACCAGTATAATGAGAGCAAAAAGTTAAAGCTTCAGGTGGACAATCAGTACGCAAAGGCTTTTTACGAAATGACCGATTACGTAGGAGAAATAGAAACAGGTCTGCGCAAGGGTATGCTTGCATCGTCTCCTGCACAGCTTGCATCGATATCCGGCGATATATACAGGCTGTCAACCTCAGCAAAATCGTGTCTTGGAGAGCTCCCAATAACGGATGTTCAGCTTGACAACACGTCAAGATTTCTTTCTCAGGTGGGAGATTACACGTATGTGCTCGCACAGAATGCGATAAACGGGACAGAGATTTCGGCTGAGCAGTACGAGGACATTGAAGCGCTGACAGAATATGCAACAACACTGACCACATCTCTTAACAAGATAAGAGAGGGCATATCAAACGGCGATATCACTTTTACATCAGGAGGGGGCATCAACACTGTAAGCGCGGCAGGAGATATACTGTCAGACCTTGAAAACGTGGAGAAATCGTTTCAGGAATATCCTTCGCTGATTTATGACGGGCCTTTTTCAGAGCATATAGAAAACAGGGAGTCTCCTATGCTTGCTGACGCACAGGAGGTGTCTCTCGAAAGAGCAAGAGAGATTGCAGCAGAATTTCTGGAGGTTGATGTATCTTCTCTTGTTTTTGAAAGCGATACACAAAACAGCGCCATTGACGCTTACAATTTTTACACTGACGGAGATATAAGGAGTGCCATTTCTATATCGAAAAAAGGCGGCTGCGTAATATACTTTCTGAAAACAAGAAACGTGGAGCGTGAAAATCTCGATTTTAATGCGGCAATAAAGTGCGGCACTGATTTTTTAAACAGCAAGGGATATTATGCTCTGGAAAATAATTATTACGATAAAGCGTATAACATCGCAACTGTCAATTATGCATTTGTCCAGGACGGTGTTACGTGCTATTCTGACCTTATAAAGGTAAAGATAGCTCTTGACAACGGCGAGATACTAGGCATGGAAGCAAACGGATACCTTATGAATCACAGAAAGCGTGATTTGCCTGTTCCAAAAGCATCAAAAGAGAGTGCTGTATCAAGACTCAGCAAGCACCTTGAGCTTGAGTATTCCGAGATGGCACTGATACCAAAGGATAGCCTTGAGGAGGTTCTTTGCTATGAATTTCACGGGACATTTGCAGGAAAAAATTTCATAATATATATAAATGCCGATAATTTAAGAGAAGAAAAAATCTTGATGCTGATAGAATCGGAAAACGGGGTTCTAACAGTGTAACTTTTGCGGAGCGTCCTGCATAATTTAATATCAGTACACCGGGCGGCGGATCGGTACGCCGCCCTCCGTTGTTTTGAGTATTATGCGGAAAGGCAGTGATTTACAGCTATGTGCGGTATCGCGGGATATATAAATTTTAATGATAATTATGTAAGAGACAGGGAAAAGCATAAGCATACAGTCGGTGCGATGATAAAAACCCTTTATCACCGAGGCCCTGACAGCAGCGGTGAATGGATAGGCGATCATGCGGCTCTCGGACATTCAAGGCTTGCTGTTATAGATGTTGAAGGCGGCAGACAGCCGATGGAGAAAACAGTTGCCGGTTACCAGTTTGTGATAACATATAACGGCGAGCTGTACAATACACGCGAGCTTAAAAATGAGCTCCTGAAATACGGGTACTATTTCAGTACACAGTCTGATACTGAGGTGCTTTTGTATACATACATACATTTTGGTACAAAATGCGCCGAGAAGCTGAACGGAATATACTCGTTTTGCATTTGGGATTCTATGCGCCAGCGAGCATTTTTATGCCGGGACAGATTTGGAGTTAAACCGTTGTTTT
>CALXSX010000080.1 GCA_944391265.1 uncultured Clostridia bacterium
GTTCCTCTTATCACGGTAAGATATATTTTGCAAAGCTGGTTGACGCACATAAAGAGAATGTTGCCCGGCGTTAAAGCTTTCCTGTCCTCAATCGTCCTGTCGTATGCCGAGCGTATAATCGCAATCACAAAGCCGAGAACTATACCGATAAGCAGTGCAAAAAATGTCACCTCAAGAGTCGTACCGATTCCGCGTACGAGTAGCATCCACCTGTCCTCATCGATAAAATTCTGTATAAATTTTTCTTTAAAAGTCATTATAAACACAACCTAATCATAAAATTTAGACACAAATTTTGTCAGACTCCTTAAAAGGGCTGCTTAAAAACCGACGTTTTTAAACAGCCCCGGAAAGGAAAGCTTTATTTCTTTACAATAATAACCTGTGTCGCTGTCGTGTACGGGTCGGTGAAATCAATATTTTTCAGCCTGTCCTCCGTAACTGTCATGCCTGCAACACCGATGTCGGCTTTTCCTGTCTGAACTTCTGTAATTATTGAATCAAATTCTATGTCGTGTATTTCAAGATCCATTCCCAGTATGTCGCATACAGCCTGCGCCATATCAACGTCAATACCGACTATCTCGTTATCCTGTATAAACTCGTACGGCTCAAATGCGGCGTTTGTTGACATTACAAGCGTGCCGTTTGAACGGTCAACATCCTCGGGAGATACGTACGGATTCTTGCCTTTGGTGTCGTCGCCTATGTAGTTTGAAATTATCTTGTCGAGCGTTCCGTTTTCCTTGAGTGTGTTTAGAGCATCGTTTATTTTTTCTTTCAGTTCAGTATTTTCCTTGGCAATCGCTATCGCATATTTTTCTTCAACGAAAGGAACGTCAAGGATTTTCAGATCAGGATTCTTTTCAACGAATGCCTTTGCAGGCTCCGAATCGATTACGACGCAGTCGATTTTGCCGCTGTTGAGAGCGACGATAGCGTCAGCGCCCTTTGAGTAACGCTCAATCGTTGAGCCCTGAGATTCGTACTCATCTGTAACATATATGTCACCAGTCGTTCCGAGCTGAACTCCGATCTTCTTTCCGGCAAGATCGTCCTTCGAGGTTATAGCAGATGCTGTGCTTTCTGTGTTTTGTTCGGCCTCCTGCTGTCCGCAGCCGGCAAAGGCTGTGAGCGAAAGTGCCATAACTGCTGCAAGAGCAATGCTTTTAATGTTTTTCATTCAATTTCCCTCCTATGAATAATAAACTTATAATAGCATAAAACAGATAAAAATGCAATAGTTTATTGAAAAAATTTTGGCGTGCACATATTTACGGCTCTGCTGCCGGTTAAAATAGAGGGTTTATTAAAAGCTGTCGTAGAAAACCACATCGCCCGGAGACCTGAATTTTGAATGAAGCTCAAGCGGCGCTGCGTCTTTGTGCGGATAGCCCATTACGAGAAGCAGTGAAGGCTCGATATTTTCGGGTATGCGGAAGGTTTCGCGCATCTTGTAAGGGTCGAAATGCATTACTATGCATGAGCCGACGCCGATGTTCTGCGCTTCAAGAACCATATGCGTCGCCACTATTACAGCGTCAACCGGCGCTGACATGGCACCGTCGTGCGGCCGCCTCCATGTCTCGTCCCTGTTATAGCATACAAGGAAAGCGCACGGCGCGCCGAAGTGGCATTTTGTGCACCCGCGCAGTTTTTCTATTGATTCATCGGTGTTAAGTACCAAAATACGCTGCGGCTGATAGTTGCAGCCGGTCGGAGCCAGGTGCCCGGCATTAAGTATTTTGTCAACTGCCTCCTGCTCCAGATGAGCGCTTTCAAATTTTCTGACTGAATATCTGCTCCTTATCACTTGCTCAAAGTCCATGTTGATTATTTCTCCTTTTCCGATATAATCTCTATCACCGGCGATGACAGTATTCCCGTCTGCCTGAGCACGTATTCCGGACTCCACGACTCGCTGTACATTCCGTCATCTTGTATTTTATGCGTATACCATTTTGACGGCCCGTACCATGTGCTGTAATCACAGCTGTGGACAGCTCCGAACGTGTTTACCCTTGAACCGAGAAGCTTGAACTCAACGGTGTGCTCACCTGCTTTTACGCCGTTTGCAGTTACGGTGTACGGCTCAAACGCCGACATTCCGGCAAACTTCCCGTCAATGTACACCTTTACGGCGGCGCCTCTGTAACGGCTTGTGCGTATTTTAAGCGAGCAGTCGGGAACTTTTATTTTTGCACTGTAAACGACGTTCCCCCCGTAAAACGGAAGCCCCTGCACCGAGAGGTCTCCGAATCCAATCCTGCGCGACGGCGCTGTTATCTCTTTTTTGCAGCCTCTTACATAAACGTCAAAATCGCCGAGCAGATAATAGCTTTCAAGGCTCAGCCGCTCAGTTATGGGCGCTGATATTTCTATCACGTTTTCACCCTGCCTGATTTTCGGGCACTTGTACTTTTTAATGCTTTCATCAACGTAATATCCGCATGGCGTAAGGTCTGCGCTCTCGCCGTTTACTGTGATTGAAACGGCTTCCTCGCCGGCTATAAACGCGTTGTTTATCTCCGCTTTGGAATTTATTTTAAACCTCAGCGTCACAAAATGCTCCGGCTCCTTTTTCTCTATTGCCCACGGCTGTGTGTCCTCGCCGTCTGCCATCGGGAAGCCGAGCTTTCTTCTGCACAAAACGTCAGCTGTCAGAATCTCCGTCAGCGTCTCATAATCTCCGCCGTCAAGGCTGTACTCCGCCATGTCAAGAAGGTACACATTATCCTCCTCGCGCCTGTATGAAACGCCGTCCCTGAAATCGATAACGCCTGTCCGTTTTGCGCCGCTTTCAGACTCAAGGTGGCTGCCGGCACCTTTGGCAAGCCTTAAAAGCACGGAGTCGTGCGTGTATACGTTAGTTTTTATAACGGTTTTTCCGCCGCCTGAAACAAAGTCCACCCTTTTCACTTCGCCTGTGAGCGTGTCGTAAAGCTCAGGTACGTACTCTCCGTTCATCGTTATTGTGAGCTCCGTTTTCGCTATTGCGTCAGGCTCGTTTTTAAAAACGTACCGTGCCAGGAAAAACCACAGCACATCGCCGTCGCGCCGCAGCGTGTGCACAAACTGCGTTTGGGTTATCCCCCGCTCATTTACTATTTTTGCAGTCTGCTCAGACTTTAACAGGGAGGTAATCTCCGTTTTCGAAAATTCGGCATGAAGTGATTTTTCGTAAAGATTCATAACATCACCGGACGGCAGTGCATCGACAAATTCGGGGCAATTTCCCACAAATATCAGTTTGCCGGTGAATTTTTTCAGAATATCAAGAGTTGTTTTCCTCAGCGTTATGCAGCCCGGAACGATAACAGCCGAGTATTTCATCTCGCCGACCGTGAGAGTGTCCGAAACATCGCCTGCAAGACGCGGGAGAAGTGATTCGCTTATGAAGTCAAAATCTATCATATCCGACAGCAGCCACGTTGTCAGGTTAGCAAAGTTTTCGTCAAGCTGCGTTCGTATGTCACTGCCGCTGTCGGCAGGACCGTAATTTATCCAGTAGCTTTCTATCGGGTGTATCACGGCAACATTCACGACGGGCTTTCCGCGCGTGAGCACCGTGTTAAGGCGTGCAAAGTGGTTTTCTATGTACGAGTAATCTTCAAACCACGGCGATTGGTAGTTGATTGACGCCGGGTAGTCCCTTTTTGCCGAGCCCTTCATGGACACCCACGAAAGATGCGGAACCCTTACCGTAACACCGAGCGCCGCCTGCCAGTCGCCCTGGAATTTGTGACCTCTGAAATCAAAATCCCAGTTTGTTACGCCGTACAGCTCGGAGAGCATCGCCTCTCTTCCCATCTGGTGAACAACGGACTGCGCCTGCTTTGCAGTATTCAGCTCTACATTGTTTGTAAGAATGTCAATGCCCGGTATTCCAAAAGACCGGTACGCGCGCATTGCCTCCCCGACCGCTCTGTTTTGGCTTGAAAGAGTTTCCTCCAACAGCACGTGGCCTGTGAGGTAAATGTTGTTTTCATTGCACCAGCTTCCGCATCTGTCGCAGAAGCTTGAGCAGAAGCGCTCGCATATGTGGTCGTGGTAAAAGTAGCGCGCCTGTGAGTATCCGCCCCCTGCAAGATCCCACACTATCTCCGGTATCCGTGGCACGATATCAAAGCCGTACGTTTTTTCAAATGTTTCAGCAAAATCATACGTCCACGGCAGCGTTACATCATCGCTGCTCAGCCCGAACGGCAGGCATCCCAAACCGCCGTAGTTCGGCTCGTCCGTAAAGATGGCCGGAACGCTCCCGCCAAAGCTCTCACCGACACTTTTTTTGTACGATTCGTATGTAATTTTTATGAACTCGTCCACAGCCTCCTCGGAGAGCGTGTCGGAATATGTCTGGTTGTTGTACCAGCCCGACTCCGGGTTGGTAGCCACATATGCGTACCGCTTTACGCCGTCCGCTTTGTCGTTTTCGCCTATCATGCGGCTGCTCACAAGCCTCCCGTCGCCGTCTAAGATTATGTCATACACTCCGACAAGGTACGGAAGAGCGTTTTCGTGGCCTGTTTCTCTGTCAGCGAAAGCGACCGGCGTCTCGGATATAACGAGCTTTTTCTGCCGGTGCTTTTTCGTTTTTGTAACATACCCGCCGGCGGAGCCTGACGACCATCTGTCCTCATCGTAAAGCCACGCGAGCATATGCTCACGCTCCGCCTTGTCGCGGCACGCTTTTACAAGCTTCATGAAATCCTCGCTCAGGTACTTTGTCGCCATGCCGGACCTTGAATGCATGTGGAACCCGCCGAACCCCATTTTTTTAAGGTATTCTATCTGACGCATCAGCATATCCTGGTCAAGCTCGCAGTTCCATGCCCAAAACGGCGTACCCCTGTACTCGCTTGCAGGATTTTTGAAAAGTCCTTCATCAAGCTTCTCAGTGCTGTTTTTTTTGTAAAGCATAAATTTTTCACTGCCTTTCCCAACATATTTGTTGACTTAATTATAAAACGGCTGTATAATAAAATCAACCGATTTTTTTTATAAAACAGGGGGTTATTTTTCCAAATGAAGAAAAACGGCAGGTATTTTGATGACATAGATATTCACTTATGCGCCACGCGCGAAACCGATGCTCATTCACATACGTATTTTGAGCTTGCGTACGTGGTCAGCGGCGCTGCGGAGCACGTTCTGAACGGCTGCGCAAGCGTAATAGAAAAGGGCAGCTATTTCATACTCGATTACAACGCCGTACATTCGTACAAAGCGCGCGGCGATGATTTTTTGCTGATAAATTTTTTGTTTACGGCGGAGTTTATCGACAAAGCGCTTAAATGCTGCACTAACTTCGGCGAGATTGTGAACAACTACATGATAAAGTACAGCTGCACCACGGTTAATATCAGTCCGGCAAATTACATATTTACCGACGCAGACGGGGAAATAGGCGCCCTCATCACCGATATGCTGTCTGAATACAAGGAGAAAAAGGCGGGCAGCTATGAAATAATACGCTGCAAGCTCATTGAAATAATCATTCTTACCATGCGCAAAAGCGCTCCGCCGTCAAACCGCTCCGGCGACGGTATATGTTCGCTGATGATTTCATTTGCTGAGGACAATCTTTCAGAAAAGAAAATACTGAGCATGGCTGCCGAAAAGCTTAATTTCAGCAAGTCGTATCTCAGCAAGCGGTTTAAAATGCAGATGGGTACCGAGTTTTCAAGCTACCTTCAGAGAATGCGCATTGAGCAGAGCTGCCGGCTTATTGCGAACACTGACAAGAAGATAACAGAGATTGCACAGCTGGTCGGGTACGGGGATATGAAGTATTTCAACAGCGTGTTCAAAAAGTTTCTCGGGGTTACGCCGGGGCGGTTTCGGTCACAGCTCGGGAAATGAAAAAACAGATTGACAAAGTATGGAATTTGGTGTATAATAAGTCCATGTTTAAGGGGAGCTGTTTTTGGCTGAGAGGGAGCTTTCGCTTCGACCCGTTGGCTTAGCTGCCAAGCACCTGATTCGGATAATGCCGGCATGGGAAACGCTTTTTTAATGTCCGGCTGTATCTGCCGGATTTTTTTGTTATATCCGGGAAGCTTCAGGGAATGCCGTGTATGCCTGCCGCACGGTGCACGTTGTAAATTTTTGCAGGCGGAAAGGCTGTAATTGATTATGGAATACACTACTCAGATGGACGCCGCTAAAAAAGGCATCGTAACGGAGCAGATGAAGATAGTTGCCGAAAAGGAAGGCGTTGACGTACATACTTTAATGGAGCGTGTTGCCTGCGGAAGCGTTGCCATACCGGCGAACAAAAACCATAAATCGCTTTCTCCGGAGGGCGTGGGAGAGGGACTTCGGACAAAGATAAATGTAAATCTCGGTATATCTAAAGACTGCGTCGATTATGAGACGGAGATGGAAAAGGTCAGGCTTGCCGTTAAGATGAAGGCGGAGGCGATAATGGACCTCAGCTGCTACGGAAAAACGCACGAGTTTCGCACAAGGCTCGTAGACTTTTCCCCGGCTATGATAGGCACCGTGCCCATGTATGACGCTGTCGGCTACCTTGACAAGGAGCTTTCCGATATAACGGCGGAGGAGTTTTTGTCGGTAATCGAGGCTCACGCCAGGGAGGGCGTCGATTTTATGACAATCCACGCCGGAATAAACAGGCGCACGGCACAGGTGTTTAAGGAGAGCGGCAGACTTACAAACATCGTTTCAAGAGGCGGCTCGCTCATTTATGCGTGGATGGAGATGACGGGCAACGAAAACCCGTTTTATGAGTATTACGACAAGGTGCTTGACATTCTTGCAAAGTATGATGTTACGATAAGCCTCGGCGATGCATGCCGTCCGGGCTCGACGAACGATTCGACAGACGCGTGCCAGATAACGGAGCTTGTGGAGCTCGGACTCCTCACAAAAAGGGCGTGGGAGAAAAACGTCCAGGTAATGATAGAAGGACCGGGGCATATGGCTATAGACGAGATTGCGGCAAACATGAAGCTTGAGAAGAGGCTTTGTCACAACGCGCCGTTTTATGTGCTCGGGCCGCTTGTTACAGATATAGCGCCCGGGTATGACCACATTACCTCCGCTATAGGTGGAGCGATTGCGGCGGCAAACGGAGCCGATTTCCTCTGCTACGTAACGCCGGCGGAGCATCTCAGGCTTCCCAACGCCGACGATGTTAAGGAGGGCATAGTAGCCGCGAAGATAGCGGCTCACGCAGGAGACTTGGCAAAGGGCGTAAAGGGTGCGCGTGATATTGACAACAAAATGAGCGATGCAAGGCGCAGAGTGTGCTGGGACGAGATGTTTGAATGTGCAATCGACCCGGAAAAGCCGATACGCTACTATAACGAGCTCCCGCCGGAGGAAAAGCACACGTGCAGTATGTGCGGAAAGATGTGTGCCGCGAGAACGATGAATAAGATACTCGCCGGCGAAAAGGTTGACTACAAATAATTATGGATATAAAAAGCGAACTGTTTTTCATGCAGGATAAGCCGTACGGCGATTTCCAGGCGAAGCTCATACCGACTCTGCCGAGGGAAAAGATGATAGGTGTGAGGACTCCGGCGCTTCGAAGCTTTGCGAAGCGTTTGTACGGGTCGGAGGAAGCCGGGGCTTTTCTCTGTGCGCTTCCCCATTTCTACTATGAGGAAAACAACCTGCATGCGTTTCTTCTTGAAAGAATAAAAAGCTATGACGAGTGCATTTTTCTTACGGAGCGGTTTCTGCCGTATATAGATAACTGGGCGACGTGCGATATGTTTTTGCCGCCGGTGTTTCGGAAAAATACTGATGCGCTCAGCGAAAGAATAGAGAGCTGGCTTACATCTGACAAGGTATACACTGTCCGCTACGCTGTAGGACTTCTGATGAAGCTGTATCTCGGGGACCTGTTCCTGCCGTCGCAGGCGGAGGCTGTAAGCAATCTTCCGGCAGATGAATATTACATAATGATGATGTGCGCGTGGTATTTTGCCGAGGCGCTCGCAAGGCGCTGGGACGACGCTGTGATATACCTTGAGCGCGGTCTGCTCGATCCGCGCGTTCACGCAAAGGCTGTTTCAAAGGCTATAGAGAGCAGAAAAATAACGCAGGAGCAAAAAAAGTATTTGAGGGAGCTTAGAAAAAAATAACGGGGCAGATTGCGCCAGAAATTTATGTGGAAGACGAATGATACTGACAGTACAGAAGAGACTGTAAAAACATTCAGTTTTTACAGTCTCTTTTTTTCGTATGCGAAAATTGATATAACACAAATCAGTATGACTGCTATTACGGCGTATACGCTTGCAAATGTGAACGCGGCAGGAAGCGAAAGCGCGGCGCTTTGAGGAGAAAATACGGGTACGGCGCGGGTGAGCTTTATCAGGAGCAGTGTTAACACAGCAGATAATGCTCCGTGCAGAAGCTTTCCTATAAAGTACGGTTTAAGCGACAGTCCGCGCCCTGCCGACGCCGCCATGACCTGCATATGAACGCTCAGCCCGGCAAAGCCTGTCACGAACGATGCCTCAATAAGCCGGATATAAAGAGGCGCATCAGAGGCTGCAATAAATGCGTTTCCACCGGAAAATTCAAACAATCCGTACACAAAGGGCGGAATGTCAAACGGCACGAGGTCTAAAACGAGTCTCGATGACACTGAAAAAAACAAAATGGTTGTGCATATCAAAAGCATGGAGCTTGCGGCGTTTTCGGCAGATTTTTTAAATATTTCGGAGAATGTGAGATCAGGCACGTTTAGTTTGTAGTCGGGTGCGCTGTGGCGTCCCCTTCCGTAAAATCTCATGCATACGCCTACTAAAACGGCGCTTGCTATGTGAGATGCGTAAAGCAAAACACCTATCTGCGCGCCCATGTAAAGTCCGATCCCGACTGAGCCTAAAATGAACAGCGGCCCCGAATTGCTGCAAAACGAGAGCAGACGCTCCGTTTCGCTTTTTGAAATATACCCTGAGTCATACAGCTGGCACGCTGTGACCGCGCCGAGAGGATAGCCGCTGACCAGACCTAAAACAAACGCCGCACTGCCGTTCGGGTTTACGTTAAAAAGCGGCCGCATTACAGGCGAAAAAACTCCCGCGAGCCGTTGGCAAAAGCCTGAATATATTAAGATTCCCGAGCAAATGAAAAACGGAAGCAGTGACGGAATTATCATATCGGCGCATAGCTGTAGCGCCTGTTTTGAATAAAGTATTGCGTCCTCGCCCCTGAAAATCAGAAGCCCTATGAGAGCAAGTGTGCAAACCAGATATATTTTTTTCATGGACAACATCCTTTCCTAATTAAATATTATGTTGACCCTGCCGGAAATAAAACCGATGTTTTAACATTATCTGCGGCGGCGGCGAATAAATTTAAGTAACGGAGGTATTTTGATTATGAACGGATCTATAAGCGATAGGATAGCCGAGCGCGCCGGCGTGCCAAAGGAAACAGTGACGGAGCTTGCTAAGCTCTCGTTTGCCGAGAACAGGGAGCTGTACATAGAAAATCACCGCGGCATAGCGGAGTACACCAGCGACTGCATACGCATCAGGACAAAATACTGCACCGTCAAAATAACGGGAGCGGATTTTTGCATCTCATACATAAATAAATATGATGCTCTTATAGAGGGAGTGTTTTTCAGCATTACGTTTGAGCACTGACACGGTGGTAAAATTTATGTATTTTAACGCAAATTATACATAATCGATATGGATTTTATAAAAAAATAGGAGAAAATCAAAATGTTTTTCATTAAGTTCTTTTATTTTCTCAAAGGATATGTTATAATAGAAACAGACGGAAGATCGGGACCGAGACTGCTCAGCCGCTGCACGGACTCCGGGATACGCGTGTACAACGTACAAACGGGAAAAACGATGACCTTTACCGTATCGGGAGCCGATTTTATAAACGTGGCAAAGCAGTCGAGGAAAGAAAAAATAAAAATCAGGATTGTGAAAAAGTGCGGCCTTAAATATGTGCTGCACAGATACAGGAAGCGGACATTTTTCGCTGCCGGAGCGGTTTTTGCCGTGATATTTTTTGCCGTATCCACACAGTTTTTGTGGAGCGTTGAAGTGGACAGTGACAAGGACATATCAGAGGCCGAGGTAAAGCAAAAGCTTGAGGAAATAGGTGTGAAGCCGGGAGCACTCATAGCCCGTCTGCCCAAGCCGGCGGAAATAAAGGAATATCTGATGACCAGCTTTGAAAATGTGCCGTGGGCGTGGGCGTATATAAACGGCGTGCGTGCAAAGGTTGTAATACATGAGGGCACGCTTCCGCCGGACATTGCCGACGAGGACGAAAACTGCGATATAGTGGCGCGGTGCGACGGGTTTGTCGTGTCCGTATCTGCAAAAAAGGGAGCAGCTGCGGTTGTGCCGGGGAATGCGGTAAATGCCGGAGATGTGCTCATATCGGGGTACGTTGTGTCAGGCGACGGCGAAAGAGGCTATGAGGTTCACGCGGACGGAGAGGTGCTTGCGCTAACGCACAGGGAAAAGACGGCTGTGTATCCGCTTGTGCAGGAGCGGCCGAGCTTTACCGGAAAAAGCAGGAGCACGCTTGATATAAACATATTTTCGAGAGAGTTTTCGCTCTTTTCACCTCCTGATTACGGCAGCTCTGTCAAGACGGAAGAAACATATACGCTGCCGTTCGGCTCGGTGACTGTGACGAAGTATCACGAGGCGGAGATGACAGAGGTTCAGCTTTCGCCTGAATTTGTGATAGATTTTGCAAAGCGCGATCTGACTGCGCAAATAGCTGAGGAGCTCGGGGCTTATTCAAGGCTCCGGAGCGAGGATTATGTAGTAGAGGAATCCTCAGACAGCGTTACAGTAACGGCGAAAATGGATTTTATTGAAAGCATAGGCACAGCTGTGCCCAGATAAATACGACCGGTTTTCACGGCAATTTTTAATTAACGGAGAAATTGATTATGCAAAGACAAATGGAGCTTGCGGAGGGGTTTGACACCGCCGCGCTTTTCGGGAGCATTGACTCGAACATAAAGCTCGTTGAAAAATCGCTTAACGTAAAAATATCAAATCACAGCGGAGCGCTCGTCATATCGGGCGACGACGACAGTGTGGAAAAGGCTGAGCAGGTGCTTGAGATACTTATACAGACGGTGATACGCGACCGCGTTTTAGATGAGCAGAAAATTCTTTACGCGATAACCATGGTGCAGGAAAACGGAGGAATAGATTTAAAACTTCTCGGCAACGACGTTATAGCGGTGAACGCCAAGGGCGTGCCGATAAAGGCAAAGACGGTCGGCCAGAAAAAATATGTAACGGCAATAGACGAAAACACGATAGTTTTCGGAATAGGTCCTGCCGGCACTGGTAAAACATACCTTGCCGTTGCCAAGGCGGTTATGGCTCTGCGCGCCAAGGAGGTAAGCAGGATAATCCTGACAAGGCCGGCGGTTGAGGCGGGCGAGAAGCTCGGCTTTCTGCCGGGTGACCTGCAAAACAAGGTCGATCCATATCTGCGGCCGCTGTATGACGGAATGTATGAAATGCTCGGCGCTGAGGGGTTTGCGCGGTATCAGGAGCGCTCAATGATAGAGGTAGCACCTCTTGCGTACATGAGGGGAAGAACGCTTGACAACGCATTTATAATTTTGGATGAGGCGCAAAACACCACTCAGGAGCAGATGAAGATGTTTCTGACGAGGATAGGATTCGGCTCGCACGCGATAATAACGGGCGACATAACGCAGATAGATTTGCCCGGCGGAAAGAAGTCGGGGCTTCGCGAGGCTGAGAAGATTCTTAAAAACATAGACGATCTCGCGTTTTGCTATCTGACGGAAAAGGACGTTGTTCGTCATCCGCTCGTGCAGAAGATAATAAAAGCGTATGCGAAGTATGATGAAGAAAAGGAGCGCAGACATGCTGCTGTTAGAGAACGAACAAGACAAAGCAGAGCTGACAGATGAAATGAAGAAAGCGGTTGAGAATGTATGCAAAAAGGCGCTTGAGACGGAGGGTTTTTCCGAACCGGCGCAGATAAGCGTGACGTTCACCGATGATGAAAAAATACGCGATATAAACAGAGAGTACAGAAACATCGACTCTCCGACGGACGTGCTGTCTTTCCCCATGCTGGAGTTTGACGAAAACATGAAGCCGCAGATTACGGAATTTGACCGCCAGGACGGAGAGGTGCTGCTCGGAGATATTGTTATAAGCCTTGAGCGGGCAAAGGCGCAGGCGGACAGCTTTGGTCATTCGCTTTTGCGCGAGGTCGCGTTTCTCACGGCGCATTCGATGCTTCATCTTCTCGGCTATGACCACATGACTGAGCCCGAGGAGAGAATAATGTTTGAAAAGCAGGAGAGCATACTGCGCTCCCTTGGAATAACGAGGGAATAGCCATGGCAAAAAACAAGACCTTTTTCAGCAGCTTCAATCATGCTGCACGGGGATTTAAAGACGCGCTCAAGCGCGAGAGAAACTTAAAATTTCATGTGTGTATAGGCGACCTGATATGCTTTTTTGCCGCGCATTACGGCATAGGAAGAAGCGAGTGGGCGGTTCTTTTTGTCGTGATAGGGTTTGTTATAGCTTGCGAGCTGCTAAACAGCGGCATAGAAAAGGCGGTTGATACGGCGACGAAAGAGCTTCGGGCAGATGCCATGCACGCAAAGGATTTTGCCGCCGCTGCCACGCTGGTCTCTGCCGCAGCGGCGCTTGCTGTGGGAGTTGCCATTTTCGCGGACGCAGGGAAAATAGCGGCGGCGCTCATAAAGATATTCACGTCTCCGGTATCGATTTGTGTACTTGCAGTATTGATACTGATTGACCTGCGTATACTTTTCATCAACTACAGGCTAAAAAAATAACGGAGGAATTTATGACAAAACAAAACTTTAAATCCGGTTTCGCTGCGATTGTCGGCATGCCGAATGTCGGCAAATCATCACTTTTAAACACCATAGCCGGACAAAAAATAGCGATAGTATCTGACAAGCCACAGACGACCAGAAATAAGATACTCGCCATATATACGACAGACGATGAGCAGATTATATTTACCGATACTCCCGGGCTTCACACCCCTCACAACAAGCTCGGCGAGTTCATGATGAACGAGGCGCGCCAGACGATAGACGATACGGATATTATATTGTTCATGGTCGACGCGACGAGGAAAATTCAGGACATGGAGCGCGATATAGCAAAGCGGCTTCACGACTGCGGAGCACCGTGCATACTTGTTATAAACAAGGTCGACCTCGTAAAAAAGGAAAAGCTCCTTCCGCTCATAGCAGACTATTCAGGCATCACGAGCTTTGAAGCGGTCGTGCCTATAAGCGCCAAAACCGGCGACGGCGTGGATCTTCTTTTAAACGATATACGCGAGTACCTTACGGTTGGCCCCAAATTTTATTATGACGATATGGTTACCGATCAGCCTGAGCGGCAGATAGCGGCTGAGATAATAAGGGAAAAACTGCTCTGGAACCTTGACAAGGAGGTTCCGCACGGGATAGCTATTGAGATAGAAAAGATGAAGCAGAAGAAGGATATAACGGAAATTCACGCCGTTATATACTGTGAAAAGGCGTCGCACAAGGGAATAATAATCGGCAAGGGCGGCGAAATGCTTAAAAAGGTAGGGTCTATGGCGCGTGCGGATATGGAGAAAATGCTTGGCACGAAGGTATATCTGGAGCTTTGGGTGCGCGTAAAGGCTGACTGGAGAAACAGCAAGTTTCTTATGAAAAACTTTGGCTTCACAAACGAGGAGTGATTATTTTTGAGGCGCATGACAAGAACCGTTAAGATAGGAAGCGTTGCGATAGGCGGCACAAACCCTGTTGCCGTGCAGTCGATGACGAACACCGACACGCGCGATGTAGAATCGACCGTAGCTCAGATAAAATCGCTTGAGTCGGCAGGCTGCGAGATAATACGCTGTGCTGTACCGGACGCGGAGGCGGCGGAGGCGATGGGCGAGATAAAAAAGCGTATATCGATACCGCTTGTTGCTGATATTCATTTTGATTACAGGCTTGCAATAAGGTGCATGGAGCTGGGCGTGGACAAGGTGCGCATAAATCCGGGAAATATAGGAAGCCGCGCCAAGGTTCGTGAAACGGTGGACTGCGCGTCGCATTACGGCGTTCCGATACGCATAGGCGTAAACGGAGGCTCGCTGGAAAAGGACGTTCTGGAAAAATACTCGCACCCGACGGCGGAGGCTCTTGTGGAGAGCGCATTCAGGCACGTTGATATTTTAGAGTCGATGAATTTCAGGGATACGGTTGTTTCTATAAAGGTTTCGGACGTTCCGCAGATGATGGAAGCGTACAGGCTGTTTTCAAAGCAGTCGGATATACCGCTTCATGTAGGCGTTACCGAGGCGGGAACAGAGCGCATGGGCATGCTGAAATCGGCAGTCGGCATAGGCGGGCTTCTCAGCGAGGGCATAGGCGACACTATAAGAGTATCGCTCACGGCCGACCCGGTGCGTGAGGTGTACGCCGCGCGTGATATATTAAAAATACTC
>CALXSX010000081.1 GCA_944391265.1 uncultured Clostridia bacterium
GAACAGGCTTTTCCCCGGCTGGCACAAGCGGCTTTCGCGGCTCCTCCTTTGAGTATATCACCTTCAGCGAATTTATCCCCCGCGCCCTGCATTCCCTGCGCATAACCCTTGCAAGCGGGCAAACAGAGGTCTTGTAAATATCGGTAATTTCAAGCAGCTCCGGGTGAAGTTTGTTCCCCGTACCCATGCACGATATTATCGGAACACCTGCACGATTTGCGCGTTCTGCCAATGACAGCTTACCGCTCACCGTATCGATGCAGTCAGCTATGTAGTCATAGCCGTCAAGCGGAAATTCCTCCGCATTTTCCGGCAGATAAAACTTGTTTATTTCGTGAACTGCGGCGTTTTCGTTTATGTCAGATATGCGCTCCCTCATCACGGATGTTTTTTTTCTTCCGACCGTTGAGCTAAGCGCTATAAGCTGCCGGTTGATGTTTGTAACGCTGACACAGTCGCTGTCTGTCAGCGTGAGCTCACCCACGCCTGCGCGCGCAAGAGCCTCACAGACAAACGAGCCTACTCCGCCCACTCCAAACACGGCGATATGTGAATTCCTAAGACGGTCAAAACCGTCTTTTCCTATCATCATTATTTCACGCTCAAACCTCTGCACAAAACTGCCTCCGACCTATTTTTATCAAACACTAAAATTATACACTTTTTCTTCATTCAAGTCAAGCCGCATACGCCAAATTTATGCAAATAGCGTTAAAGACACACCCGGTCCCGGCTAAGTAATGTGACTTCATCACAGCCAAAAATCCCCTCAAAGCGCGCGCCTTAAAACGGCATCAGCCTTGAGGGGATCAACTCACCACATTTAATACCATGTATTTTATTCTCATCCGGATATCCTTCTCCCTTGTCAGATATCAACCAGTCCGAAGCTTATTGATAACGCTTCATCCACCTTGTTCATAAGCTCTCCGTCAAGCTTTCCTATTTTCTCTCTAAGGCGCTTTTTATCGAGAGTCCTTATCTGCTCGGTTAGTATTACGGAATCCTTGTTCAGTCCGTAATCCTTAGCCGACAGTTCTATATGCGTCGGCATTTTAGCCTTGTTTATCTTGCTTGTGATAGCAGCCGCTATCACAGTAGGACTGTACTTATTGCCGACGTCGTTCTGAATAATCAGAACAGGTCTTATGCCACCCTGTTCAGAACCTACCACAGGGCTCAGATCGGCATAATAAATATCTCCTCTTTTTACAATCACCACTACTCACTCTCCATCAGTTTTTCCTCTAAGCTGACTAATGCTTCATTATCCGAATCAATGCAAGCGTTTGCCAAATCCAGATTGAATGCGGCCATTTCCGAATAGCCTTCCTTTAGCTGCTCCTCAAGAGAGGAAACATGCGAGGCATCTTTTTTCTGTGACAAAGCAATCAGACCCCCTGTTTCAATTTTGATATTTTCATGGCGTTTTTTACGGATTATTTTTTTCCGTAACTTTTTAAAAAATTAAGCTCCTTTACCGCCTCCCCGTTTTTTATATATATTCTGGGGATACGTTTGGATACAAGGCATACGACCTCATAATTGATCGTACCCATCCACCTTGCGACATCGTCGGCAGTAATTCCATGATCGGAGAAAAGCATTACTTCGTCACCTACACTTATATTATGGACATTTGTTACATCAATCATACATTGATCCATGCAAATTCTTCCCAAAATTTTGACTTTTTTTCCTCCTGCAAGAACTCTGCCGTCTTTAGCTGTGCTGCGTACGTACCCGTCAGCATAACCGATAGGAATTGTAGCGATACTAACTTTTTTATCGGTTATGTACTCCTTGCCGTAGCTAACACCTCTTCCAGCATCAAGTGTTTTGATATGAGTTATCTTTGCCTTAAGCGTCATAACCGGAATGAGCTTAAGTCTGTCTTTATCAACCTCATCTGATGGATAAAGCCCATACAGAATTATTCCGGGACGAACCATATCGAGGTGAGACTCCGGATACATCATAATTGCAGCACTGTTTGCTATATGTCTTATAAAATCCCTTAATCCGCACTCCTTAAGCCGTTCACAAACGCTCAGAAACCTTTCCAGCTGGAGCTTGGTATATGAAGAGTCTGCCTCGTCTGATGTTGAAAAATGAGAGAACACGCCTTCTATTTTGATTCCCGGGTATTTTGATATCTCGATTATCTCAGCTACAACGTCTTCGTCATGTCCGTCACCGACAACGTATCCGAGTCTTGACATTCCCGTATCGAGCTTAATATGAATCTTCGCCGTCTTCCCGAGCTGTGACGCAATATTTGAAATTTCAAGCGCCGTTTCCTTTGAGAAAACAGTAAGTGATACGTTGCTTGATATAAGCGACGCAATCTGTTCTTCGGGAACACACCCCAAAATCAGCACAGGATGTGAAAATCCGGCATTTCTGAGCTGAAGAGCCTCCTCTGCAAGTGCCACTGCAAATGCGTCAGCACCCTCCTCATCAAGAGCCTTTGCCACCTCAAGAAAACCATGGCCGTACGCATCGGCTTTTACAATTGCCATTATTTTTGAACTGCTGTCAGTTATTTTTCTTATTTCCCTGTAATTGGATTTTAACGCATCAATATTTATTTCCGCCCATGTCCTCATTAAATAAACACACTCTTTCATTTAAGGAATTTCACGGCAGGCGGAACATACGCAAAAGCGCTCCTTTCCCTCTGCTATGAATTATATCACATTTCATTCGATTTTTCCACAAGTAATTTTTGCCTGTTTATGTACAGATTTTATAGCGTCCGGCAAGTATTTTATGACGTCGGTAGCCGTTATACTGTCCTCGCCCAATTCCGCCGCTGCCAGATCGCCGCTTCTGCCATGAATATACACTGCCGCTGCCGCTGTTGCCGCCTCGTCTATGCGATCTCCCTTTGCGGCAAGCGCGGCTATGATTCCGGCGAGTACGTCTCCGCTTCCGCCGGTTGACAGGCCGGGGTTGCCTGTATTATTAATATA
Organism: uncultured Clostridia bacterium; assembly: GCA_944391265.1. Lineage (GTDB taxonomy): Bacteria > Bacillota > Clostridia > UBA1381 > UBA1381 > RGIG9115. The sequence continues at coordinate 2,976 of CALXSX010000081.1, forward strand.
TTGCGTACCGTCCGAACCTGTGACGATAGTATGGTGTCCTTTTAAAATAAGCGTAACTCCGTTTTCCTGTGCGTACATATCAGAAACGCTTATCCTGCCTTCTGTAACCACCGACAGCTCCTCGCCGAGAAGCCTGCTCATCTCAACCTCATGCGGCGTAAATATAAGGCTGCAGCTGCAGCTTTCCATAACAGACGGATCCTCTGAAAGCAGGTTGAGTCCGTCGGCATCAACCACAAGCGGAACGCGGCAGTTTTTCATAACCGCCTCAAACACCTTCCTGCACCCGCGGCCTTTTCCCATGCCGGGGCCGATCAAAACGCTGTCCGCTCTGTCAAGAAGCGGCAGGAGCTCATCTATGCACTCCGCCGACAGGCTTCCGTCATCATCGGTCAGCGGATAAGTCATAGCCTCTGTAAGCTTTGATGAAAGCACGACGTTTAGAGATTTTGCAGACGCCACGGTAACAAGCCCTGCTCCCGCTTTAAGCGCCGCCTGAGCAGCCATGACCGGCGCACCGGTCATGCCGCGGCTCCCTCCGATAATCAACACCTTTCCGTAGTCGCCCTTTTGAGTATTTTTATCTCTTTTCGGGAAGAATCCGGAAACAAATTCATCATCTGTGCAGAATCTGTTCACGTCTTTAAGAAGCGCCTTAGGCGTACAAATGTCAGCAACAGATATATCTCCTGTATACGCACAGCCCGGAAATAGAAACATTCCCTGCTTGTACGCCGCAAAAGTGACTGTTTCAGAAGCATCTATACAGAT
>CALXSX010000082.1 GCA_944391265.1 uncultured Clostridia bacterium
AAACAAAAGAAAAAAAGGGACGCTGTCCGAAAGCGCCGGTCGCCTTAGAAAGAGAGTGGCGTTTGGTGTATTAGGTGTTTTCTGAAGCTTTGGCATTGTTTAATTCCCCCATGGCGTTTTTTAGCTAAGGTACGGTTTCAGCATATCTTTTGCTTCAGATATTATATCACAATAAGCCGCGTTTTTCTGTCGAAAGCGCGTGTCGTTTTATGGGAAGTTTTCGACAAAACATACCGTCTTACGGCAAAAATCAATACATAGGATAAAACGTATTACAGCTCATTTATAATTGGTGTGATATGAGGAAATAATAAGGCTGAAAAGCAAATGAAAGGTGGATAAAAATGGAAAACAACAACGAATTCAAGCCGTTTGTGCCGGCAAATAAGGTCATGCCGGAGTTTACGGCAGTGTCGATAATACTCGGCTTGCTTCTTGCCGTTATATTCGGCGGCGCCAACGCTTATCTGGGACTGAGGGTAGGCATGACGGTTTCTGCGTCGATACCGGCGGCAGTTATTTCCATGGGTGTAATAAGAAAAATACTGAGGAGAAATTCCATACTCGAAAACAATATGGTGCAGACAATAGGTTCTGCCGGAGAATCGCTTGCGGCAGGTGCTATATTTACTCTGCCGGCGCTGTTTATGTGGGCGGCTGAAGGCAGGGCGGAAAACCCGTCTCTGGTTGAGATAAGCATAATAGCTATCTGCGGCGGTATTCTGGGCGTTCTTTTCATGATACCGCTCAGGAGCGCGCTCATAGTTAAGGAGCACGGAACGCTTGCGTATCCGGAGGGAACAGCGTGTGCAGAAGTGCTTATTGCCGGTGAGGAGGGAGGAGCAAAATCCTTCACAGTCTTTTCCGGACTTGGTATCTCAGCCTTGTACAAGCTCATAGCTGACGGACTGAAAATATTTCCCAGCGAGGTTGATTTTACCATCACGCCGTATAAGGGCGCAGGTGTCGGCATAGATGTGCTTCCGGCTTTGCTTGGAGTCGGATATATATGCGGTGCAAAGGTATCATCGTATCTTTTTGCCGGCGGTGTGCTTGCGTGGCTTGTCATAATGCCTATTATCGCCCTTTTCGGCGGAAACGCCGTTATATTCCCGGCTGATGTAAGCGTTGCTGAGCTGTGGGCTGCTAAGGGAACATGGGGACTGTGGAACAATTACGTAAAATATATAGGCGCCGGCGCTGTGGCAGCAGGCGGAATTATAAGTCTTATAAAGACGTTTCCTCTCATTATCAGAACATTTAAGGAGGCAATCGGCGGCTTCGGCAAAAACAGCGGCGTGAGCAGAACGGAAAGAGATATTCCCATGAAGTACCTCATTGCCGGAATAATTGTCATTGCTGTAATTATGTGGCTTGTTCCGGTTATCCCTGTAAACTTCTTCGGCGCTTTGATAATCATACTGTTCGGATTTTTCTTTGCCACCGTATCTTCCAGAATGGTAGGGCTTGTCGGTTCGTCAAATAACCCCGTTTCCGGAATGGCGATTGCAACGCTGCTTATATCGACATTTTTGCTTAAGGTAACGGGCAACGCTGGTATTCAGGGTATGATTTCCGCAATAGTTATCGGCTCTGTAATATGCATTGTTGCGGCTATGGCAGGAGATGTGTCTCAGGACCTTAAGTGCGGATATATTGTCGGTGCTACCCCGATAAAGCAGCAGATAGGAGAGATGCTGGGCTGTGTTGTAGCAGCTATTGCAATAGGCGGAATACTTTATCTTTTAAACAGCGCATGGGGCTATGGAACAAGTGAGCTTCCTGCGCCGCAGGCAACGCTCATGCAGATGGTTGTAGAGGGCGTAATGGACGGAAATCTGCCGTGGTCGCTCGTGTTCATAGGCGCGTTTATCGCTGTTGTGTTTGAGGTTGTTGGCATTCCGATACTTCCGGTTGCTATCGGTCTTTATCTTCCGATACACCTTTCAACGCCGATAATGGCAGGCGGACTTGTAAGGCTGTTCATAGAAAAGAAGAAGCTCAGAGACGAGAGAAAAAGAGAAGAAGCCGTTCAGTCGGGTATCCTGTACTCGTCCGGTCTTATAGCAGGCGAGGGAATCGTGGGACTTTTGCTTGCGGTGCTCGCTGTTATACCGCTTGGAAAAGGAACGGTTGCCAGTCTGATTGACCTGTCAGACAAATTCAGCCTGGGGAATATAGGCGCTCTTGTATTCTTTGCGCTTTTAATATTCTCAGTTCTGAAATTCACCGTTTTCAGCAAAAAAACTCAATAAATGATTGAATTTTTAAGCGGAGGATAAGAGCGTTGAAAAAGAAGAATTTTCTCGAATTTATACCGGTAAAATCAAATCCCAATGTAAGCAGCTCAGAAGAAAACGGAAAGCAGATTATAAAAGTGAGAAACAAGGGCTTTTATAACAAGATAGCACAGGTCGTTTTTAAAAGACCTAAGGTAACAAATATTGAGCTTGACCGCATCGGAGGGTTCGTGTGGGAGAGCATTGACGGGAAACGGACGGTTTATGATATAGCCACGCTGTTATCGAGCGAGTTCGGGGACGATGCCGAGCCGCTCTATGACAGGCTGGTGAAATTCATGCAGATACTTAAATCAGCCGGTTTTGTTGATTTTATGGGATAAAATTTATTATGGAAGGAAGAGTTGAAAAAATGCTTGAAGGTATCAGACCGGAAAATGTGTTTAAATTTTTTGAGGAGATAAGCGGCATACCTCGCGGCTCCGGGAACACAAAAGCGATAAGCGATTACTGCGTGCGCTTCGCCGAAAGATGCGGCCTTGAATATCACAGAGATGAATATAATAACTGCATAATAATAAAGGAAGCATCAGCCGGGTACGAAAATTCGGAGCCGGTTATAATCCAGGGTCATCTTGACATGGTTTGTGAGAAGGAGAGCGGCTGCGGGATCGATATGCAAAAAGACCCGATAAAGCTTGTTGTTGACGGCGGATTCATAACAGCTGACTCAACGACGCTCGGCGGCGACGATGGTATAGCCATCGCCATGGCACTTGCGGTGCTCGATGATGATTCACTCTGCCATCCGAGGATAGAGGCGGTGTTTACCGTTGATGAGGAGATAGGAATGCTCGGTGCAGCAGCGCTTGATGTGTCGCCTCTTGGGGCAAAAAGAATGTTAAATCTCGACCAGGAGGAGGAGGGTATATTTACCGTAAGCTGTGCCGGCGGAAATCTTACAAAATGCACACTTCCCATAAAAAGGGAAAAAACGGGCGACAGCTGCTACAGGCTTACTGTTTCGGGCGGCATAGGCGGACATTCCGGCGTTGAGATTGACAAGGGCAGATCAAATTCAAACGTGCTGATGGGACGGCTTCTTTATGAGCTCTCACGCGGGGGAAAGCTCGGAATATACTCAGTTTCCGGAGGTCTTAAGGATAACGCGATACCGATTTTAACCGAGGCAGTCGTATCATATGACGGCGACCTGAGCGGCGTTGTTTCCGAAATGGAGAAGGTGTTTCGGAGCGAGTACAGGGTATCGGACCCTGATATATCAGTGAAGGCTGAGAGTGGCGACCCTGTTTTTGAAAATCCGTCAGATACGGAATCGACTGAGAAAATAATCTGTATGCTTTGCTGTATGCCGGGTGGAGTTCAGAGCATGAGCATGGGGATTCCGGGACTCGTTCAGACCTCGCTCAATCTCGGTATTTTGAAAACAGACTCTGACAGCGTGGAGGCGACGTTCAGCATCAGAAGCTCCGTCGAGAGCGAGAAAAAACTCATAACAGACAGGGTGTGTCTGCTTGCAGGCGTACTCGGAGCAAAATACTCAGTATCGGGCGACTATCCCGGCTGGGAGTATTCTGAGGATTCGCCGCTGAGAACGCTGTTGTGTGAAGTGTATGAGGAGCAGTACGGGGAAAAGCCGAAAATCGAGGCTATACACGCCGGCGTTGAATGCGGCGTGTTTGCAGGGAAAATACCCGGTCTTGACTGCGTATCGCTTGGGCCGGACCTTGAGGATATTCATACTCCGCGCGAGAGAATGAGCATAGCGTCTGTTGAAAGAGTGTGGAATTTTTTGGTCGAGGTCCTCAAAAGAATGAAATAACGAAACGTATGGGACTGTATGCACTGTTTCTGAGCACCGTTTTCCTTGATTTTAATAAAGCAATATTTGTCTTAAACATGGCAATAAATGCTATTTAATTTTTTGTATAATTAAGATATAATGAACAAAAGATTTTACGGAGGGCGGAATATGAACTTTAAGGAAAGAGCAAAAGAGCTTGTATCAAAGATGACATTTGCTGAAAAGATGGCGCAGCTTAAGTACGATGCTCCGGCGATTGAGCGGCTCGGTGTGCCGGCGTATAACTGGTGGAACGAGTGCTTGCACGGCGTTGCGAGAGCCGGAAAAGCGACGGTTTTTCCACAGGCGATTGCTATGGCGGCAAGCTTTGACGAGGATATGATGTTTGATATAGCGGACGCTATCTCAGACGAAGCGAGAGCAAAGTACAACGAATACAAAAAATTCGGCGACACAGAAATATATCAGGGACTTACAATGTGGTCACCTAACATAAACATTTTCCGCGACCCGAGATGGGGAAGAGGTCATGAAACATACGGAGAAGACCCGTATCTGACCGGGCGTCTGGGCACGGCTTTTGTAAAAGGGTTGCAGGGCGATGGAAAGTACAGAAAGGTAGATGCTACGCTTAAGCACTACGCCGTTCACAGCGGCCCGGAGTCGCTCAGGCATGAATTTAACGCTGAGGTCAGCGAAAAAGACCTCTACGAAACGTATCTTTGGGCTTTTAAATACTGCATCGAAAATGCACATCCGTCAGCCGTTATGGGCGCGTATAACAGGATGAACGGCGAACCGTGCTGTGCAAGTGAAACGCTGCTTGAAAAGATACTGCGCGGCGAGTTCGGCTTTGACGGCTATGTCGTGTCCGACTGCGGCGCAATATGCGATATAAATAACCATCACAAGGTTACGAAAAATGAAGCAGAGAGTGCGGCGCTTGCTGTGAACAACGGATGTGACCTAAACTGCGGCAGTGCGTATCAGTGGCTTAAGACTGCCGCCTCGCTCGGACTTATAACGGAGGAAACTATAACAAGAGCGGCGGAGCGTCTGTTTGAGGCGAGGTTCAGGCTCGGGATGTTTGACAGCGACTGCGAGTACGACAGCATACCGTATGACGTTGTAGAGTGTGAAAAGCACGTAGAGCTGTCAAGGAAGGCGGCTCAGGAAAGCATAGTTCTGCTTAAAAATGACGGAATACTTCCGCTTAGTAAAACATTTCGCGTTGCCGTTATCGGTCCCAACGCGGACAGCAAAACGGTGCTTCTTGGCAACTATAACGGTACGCCGTCAGAATATGTCGCTATTTTGAGAGGTATACAAAACGAATGTGAGGGCAAGGTTACATATGCACGCGGCTGTCACCTGTACGACGCGCAGGTACACTCGTGGGCGGAGCATCCGATGCGCGAGGCGATAATTGACGCAGAAAAGGCCGATGTGGTCGTGCTTGTTATGGGGCTTGACCCCTCTATGGAGGGGGAAGAGGGTGACGCCTATAACGGTGATATTTCAGGCGATAAGGCCGATATAGAGCTCCCCGAATCACAGAAAAAGCTTTATGAGGAAATAAAGAAAACAGGCACGCCGATAGTGTTTGTAAACGTTTCAGGAAGCTGCATAAATCTTTCTGACCAGGACGAAAACTGCAGTGCGGTAATACAGTGCTTCTATCCGGGAGCGCAGGGCGGAGCGGCCCTTGCAGACATTTTGTTCGGCGCGGTAAGCCCGAGCGGCAGACTCCCCGTTACGTTCTGCAAATCGACAGACGACCTGCCGCCGTTTGAGGATTATTCGATGGAAAACAGGACGTATAAGTTTTTCGGCGGCGAAGTTGTTTACCCGTTTGGACATGGGCTTACATACGCTGACGTAACGGAAAAATGGATTGATGACAAAACCGTTGAGCTTACAAACAGCGGAGATTTTGACACGCTGTATACAGTACTTCGGTTTGAGTATATTCCGCATAAAAATCTCTGCGGATTCAGGAAAGTGCTTTTGAAGAAGAACACGTCTGTTACTGTTAAATTTTGATGATATATAAAAAAGTTGACGCAAAGGCATCAACTTTTTTTGTATGATATAGCTTTATTTCACGGAGTTTATATAATCAAGAAGCTCGTCTTTCTTGTTGCATTCCTCCCACTTTACGCCGAGATCCTCCCGACCTATGTGCCCGTAGGAGGCAAGCTGTCTGTAAATTGGCCTTCTGAGGTCGAGATCGTTTATTATAGAATACGGTCTTAAATCAAACACGTGATTTACAGCGTCCTCGATTAGCTCGTCCGGCACTGTGCCGGTCCCGAAAGCGTCAATCATAACTGACACGGGATGTGCAACGCCTATTGCATACGCAAGCTGTATCTCACACTTTTTCGCAAGTCCTGCCGCAACGATGTTTTTAGCTACCCACCTTGCCGCATACGCAGCCGAGCGATCCACCTTTGTCGGGTCCTTGCCTGAGAAAGCTCCGCCGCCGTGACGTGCATAGCCGCCGTATGTGTCAACAATAATCTTTCTTCCTGTCAGTCCGCTGTCACCGTGCGGTCCGCCTACAACAAATCTGCCGGTAGGGTTTATATAAAACTTTGTCTTTTCATCAATCAGCTCCGCAGGAAGAACAGGCAGCATAACGTGTTCTTTTATGTCCTTTCTTATCTGCTCAAGAGATACGGTGTCGGAGTGCTGAGTGGATACAACGACAGTGTCTATTCTCTTGGGAACGTCACCGTCGTATTCAACCGTTACCTGTGATTTTCCGTCCGGGCGGAGGTAATCAAGTATGCCGGTTTTCCTTACCTGTGTAAGGCGCTTTGTAAGCTTATGTGCAAGCGATATTGGCAGCGGCATAAGCTCCGGTGTTTCGTCGCAGGCAAATCCGAACATCATTCCCTGATCGCCTGCTCCGGTTGAATTGTTTATACTGCTGTCGCCTTCTTCTCTGTTTTCAATACCGGAATTAACACCCATTGCAATGTCGGGCGATTGTTCGTCTATTGATGTTACAACGGCACACGTCGTACCGTCAAACCCGTATTTGGCTCTGTCATAGCCTATATCAAGCACTACACCTCTTGCAATTTTCGGAAAATCAACATAGCAGGAGGTTGTGATTTCACCCATTATTGATATTATACCCGTCGTGCAGGTCGTTTCGCAGGCCACTCTTGCCATTGGGTCCTGCTTTAAAATTTCATCGAGAATGGCGTCAGAAATCTGATCACATATTTTGTCCGGATGGCCTTCAGTTACAGATTCTGAAGTAAAAAGTTTTCTCGACATATTTATCATTCCTTTCATCTTGCGTTCTTAGCTGGTTTTTGCAGTGAATCACCTGTTCTCGTATTCCAGCAAAAGCAGCGCGTTCGCTTTTTCAATTTCACTTAGATTGAAATAATCGTTTGTGTAATTATAGCTCGGATTTACCTTATACCAGGACTTCGACTCAAAATATTTTTGCAGCTCCTGCTTTTTAAATGTTCTGCCGTGGCGCGCGAAAATCTCATTTCTTGCAAGCATAAGCTGGCTTTTCGTCATTCCCTTAATATCATTTTCCGTAAGTCTGACCTTGTCAGAGTTTGGTATAACGTAGTCTGAATACGCAACAACATTGCTGAGATTGTAAACGGGGAGCCCGTTAAATACCGCGTCAGTTGCAACGGCATCAACAGAATAAAATCCGGATGCACCGTTTGTGAGCTGGTTTTCGGGCGGTATATACGCGTAATATGTGGAGTTGCCTATTTTAAAGCTGTACAGCACCTGTCCGGTCGTCGGAACTGTTACATAAGAAACTGACTCTATGAGCTGTGACGACATGGGTGACCCTTGCGGCACCTCCTGCTGTACGGCAGAACCTGCAACAAAGCCGGGAGTCGTCATAATCGGTCTTGTTGTGCTAAGCGGTGCCGGAGCAGCCGTTTTCGCCGGGGCAGCCGTTTTCGCCGGGGCAGCCGTTTTTGCCGGGGCAGTCGTTTTTGCCGGGGCAGCCGTTTTTGCCGGGGCAGCCGTTTTTGCCGGAGCAGCCGTCACCTCAGACCACGTATTTTCACCTTGTGCGTCAGCTGTCTGAGAAGGTGCAGACGACGCAGCAGGAGTTGCCGACTGGGACGGCGAGGGAGATACTGTCTGTGAAACGGTAGGTGACGGTTCGGCTGACTGTGATGGAAGAACGAGACTTCCGTCAGCTGTAGTCCTGTCTATAACGGCAGACCTCACCCAAATTATTCCAAGCACCGCTGCCGTGATTACAGCTGCTGCGGCAATACATATCAAAATTATTCTGTTTCTTTTTTTCCTGAGTCTCTTTTTATTTCTTCTTGACTGGATTTCCGCAAGCTTAGCCGTTCTGTCTTCAGGCGTCTGAATCTCGTCGGTAAGCGGATTTCCGCAGTTTATGCAGTGTATGGCGTTATCGTCATTTTCTGTGTTACAATATGGACACTTCATTGATTACATTCCTTTCCGCCGGTCTCTTGGGTACAATACCCTATAATAAATACATTATAGACTAAGCGGACCGCTATGTCAACATCAGCAGTATTAAGTTATATTTTCAATTGTCTTACTTCTTTTTTTCAAACATTATGACCTTCATGTACTTGGAAATATCCCATTTTTTATAGCCTGCGTAGTAGCCGAAGGCACAAAATATAACCGGCACAATAAAAGATATTATCTGACCTATGATATTTGTCTGCCCGCCCTGTATATTTACAATATGGAAGAACGGTGAAGTCAGATATATGTAAATAATATTCGATATGACAGCCGTGATTGAAATGGAGTCGGGAGCGGCAGGAGCTATGTTCCAAGCTATTATCCGAAACAGCGTTGACACTGAAACGACTGCCACTATTCCCAACGAAAGAACAAATCCCTTTGCCGGGTACGGGGTCAGCGGAGTAAACGACTTGTGGTCAGACGTTGCGCAGTCATATGACGAGCTGAATATCCATATAAAATACACAAGCAGAAGTATGGCAGCTGCTATTATTTTTATCGCGATATGCATATCCGTCAGAGAAATTAGTGTCAGTGCCAAAAACGATGTCAGGAAGCAGCATGCTATGTGAGATATTAAAATTTTTCTTATTTGTCTTGGTAACGAATATTTGATTTCTTTTACCATTTTGATTTATCCTTTCATCATGATTTTTGATGCAGCTGATATCCCAGCGGTGTATCCTGAACTCCATGCCCATTGCAGATTGTAGCCGCCGCAGTCTCCGTCTATGTCGAGTATTTCGCCCGTTATATAAAGTCCGGGGCATATTTTTGACTCCAGAGTGGAGCTGTTAACCTCGCTTGTTGGTATTCCGCCCGAAGTTACCTGAGCATTGTTCCATGACTGCTTGCCTTCAAGCGGAATCCGGAAATCCTTGCACGCACCGCAAATTTTTGAAAGCTCCTTTGACGAAAGAGCCGCGCACGACCTTGAAAACGAAGTTATGCCGCAGTATTTTAAAATGGCTGCGCCTATGTTCTTGTGAAGAACACCTGTAAAAAGCGTGTCAAGTCCGTTTGATACAGCCGTCTTGTGTTTCATGAATTTGAAAAGCTCCTTTTCTCCAATCTCGGGGAAAAAGTCAACGGAGAGCTCCGCCGCCTGCGTCCCATTATAATAGGAAGAAATATAAAAAACCGGGGGCCCAGATACGCCGTATTCCGTAAAGAGAAGATCTCCCTTTTTTGTAATATTCTCAAAAGTAACGGAGGCTATGCACTTTACTCCCTTAAGCCCGGATATGCGGCGTTTGTCTGTCCTAAGCTGAACTATTGAAGGAGTCAGGCCTGTGCACGTATGGCCGAGAGATTTAAGTATTCCGTAGCCGCTTCCGCCGCCGAGGTTCGGCGACGCCTTGCCTCCTGCGGAAAATATAACTGCGTCAGCGGTAAGCTTGTCTCCCCCGTAGGAGTATACGGTGAACATATCTCCGCTTTTTTTAATACTGCTGACGTCAAAGCCGCATAAGACATTAACTCCGAGCCTGTCAAGCTCCAGCCTTAAAACGTCTGAAACGGTGCCCGCCCTGTCACAGTAGGGATATACTCTGCCCTCGTCCTCGACCTTTGTCAGCAGACCCAGCTCCTCGAAAAAGCTCACAGCGTCCCCCGCTCCGAAGCTTTCAAGCGCTGGCTTTACAAAAGAGGGGTTTTTGCCGTGATAGTGCGATACGTCAGCGCCGGTGTTCGTCAGGTTGCACCTGCCGTTCCCGGTGACAAGCAGTTTTTTGCCGATGCGGTCGTTTTTTTCGCAGATGACCGTATCCGCTCCGCACCTTGCCGCAAATATTGCGGCGCATATACCGGACGCGCCGCCGCCTATGACCGCTATTTTACTGTGCATACGTCAGCGCGCTCCTTTCCGTTTAAAATATACTGAAAACCGCCTGTAAATTATTTTAACACATACATCATGATTTTTCAATAGATAAACATGAAAATTCAAAAAACTATAATATCTTCCGCTAATTGTTTATTGTGCTTACAAGTCTGCGAGAAAAACGAGCGGGTGTTTGTGTATCATTCCAAATTGGGATAAAATGAGAGGGAAACGGACAAATTTACTTGACAAATGCCGCATAATAATATATAATGTTATAGGCTGTCGTTAATGTGCGGCAGAGTATGCAATCAGCAAATGCAGAGGAGGTATACGTGTCATGATTCAGGACGCGGACAAATCGTGTCTTGTTGTCGGGCTCAAACAGGTAAAAAAGGCGCTTGCCGAAAAGCGCGCAAAAAAGGTTTTTCTTGCTGACGACTGTGACAGCACTCTTAAAGAGTCGGTCGAACAGCTTTGCAAGCAGGCGGGGATAATACCTGAGCGTGTGGAAACTATGAAAAAGCTCGGCGATGAGTGCGGCATAGAGGTCAAGGCTTCTTGTGCATGTGTTTGTTAAATAATTTTTGGTTATTATGCATAAGCTTATGCGTGATAATAAATAATATTCAGAAATAAGGAGGTGTAATACGGTATGCCTACATTTAACCAATTAGTCAGAAAAGGCAGACAGACATCAGTAAAGAAATCAACCGCTCCTGCACTTCAGAAGAGTCTTAACTCTCTGCAGAAGAAGGTTACCGACAAGAGCTCTCCGCAAAAGAGAGGCGTATGTACAGCTGTCAGAACGGCAACACCGAAGAAGCCTAACTCAGCTCTTCGTAAGATCGCCAGAGTACGTTTAACAAACGGTATCGAGGTTACAGCTTACATTCCGGGTATCGGTCATAATCTTCAGGAACACAGCGTTGTTCTTATCAGAGGCGGAAGGGTTCGTGATCTTCCGGGTACAAGATACCACATTATCCGCGGTACGCTTGATGCTCAGGGCGTTGCAAATCGTCTTCAGTCAAGATCTAAATACGGTGCTAAGAGGCCGAAAGAGGCTAAAAAGTAATGCCGCCTGAAGTTTGACGGCTGTATCACAAATGTGCATATCGGATTATACTTTATATACATTCGCTAAGCACAAAACGGAGCAGTAAGGCTGCTTTGAGTACCTGTGATATTCATTGATCTGGGAAATATCCCAAATATTTATGAAGGAGGGAAGTACTGTGCCGAGAAAAGGTTACATTGCGAAGAGAGAGGTTCTGCCCGATCCTATCTACAACAGCATTGTTGTAACAAAGCTTATCAACAACATAATGCTTGACGGTAAAAAGGGTGTAGCACAGAAAATCGTTTATGATGCTTTTCAGATAGTTGCCGACAAGACAGGCAAGGACGCACTGGAAGCATTTACCGAAGCGCTTGATAACATCATGCCTTCTCTTGAGGTTAAGGCAAGACGTGTCGGCGGC
>CALXSX010000083.1 GCA_944391265.1 uncultured Clostridia bacterium
GCTGCCATAGGCGTTGCGGCGCACGAGTGCGGCCATGCCATACAGTACGCGACGGGGTATGTGCCGATAAAGGTGCGAAACTCCATTGTTCCCGTCGTGAATATAGGAAACGCGCTGTCCATGCCGCTGTTTTTCATCGGTCTGCTCCTTGGAATGACGCATCTTGCTCTTGCAGGCGCGGCGCTCTTTGCGCTTGTGCTCGTTTTTCAGCTTGTGACGCTGCCGGTTGAGTTCAACGCGAGCAGGCGTGCTATAAGCATTTTAGACAGCACAGACATGCTCTACGGCGATGAGCTGACAGGCGCGAAAAAAGTCCTGACTGCCGCCGCCATGACGTACGTTGCCGCTGTTGCCGCAACGGCGCTTCAGCTTCTGAGGCTGCTGTTGATTGTGAACAGAAGACGTGATTGAGGGAAAGGCTGGAGTTATTTGGATAAGGCAAGGGACGCGGCGCTTCGTGCGCTGATAAAAATAGATTTTAAGGGCGCGTATTCAAATCTCGCGCTGAAAAGCATACTTGCATGCCTTGACGCGCGTGACAAGGCGTTCGCATCAAGGCTTGTGTACGGATGCATATCGATGAAGATAAACCTCGACTACGTCATATCGCTTTTTTCGAGCGTTAAGGCGTCAAAAATGTCCGAGGCTGTTACGGAACTGCTCAGAATGGGAGCCTATCAGATGCTTTATATGGATAAGGTTCCCGACAGCGCCGCGGTGAACGAGAGCGTAAAGCTTGCCGCAATGTACGCGCCGAAGGCAAAGGGATTTATAAACGGCGTGCTGCGGAGCGTTTCAAGAAACAAGACCTGCCTTTCGTACCCGGAGGACAAAACAGAGCTTCTTAGAGTTAAGTATTCGTTTCCGAAGCTTTTGTGCAGCGAGCTTTTGTCGGAGTACGGAGAAGCAGGTGCGCAGGAGATAATGGCGGCTCTAAACGGTCAGCCGAAAACGGTTATCAGGGCGAACTGCCTTAAAAATTCAAGAGATGAGCTCCTTGGCATTTTACATGACAGGGGACTGACAGCCGCTGCGGAGGAGCTTTGTCCTATGGGAATATCTGTTTCCGGTCTCGATGTAGGCGAGAGCGGGGAGTACAGAAGCGGCAGGTTCACCGTTCAGGATACAGCGGCGCAGCTTGCATGCATTGTGCTTGACCCGAAAAGCGGAGACAGCGTTATAGATATGTGCGCGGCGCCGGGCGGCAAGACGACATATCTTGCCGAGCTCATGGGAAATACAGGCTCCGTGACGGCGTTTGACGTACACCCGCACAAAACTGAGCTCATAGAAAAGAACGCTGAAAGACTCGGAATCGATATAATTACAGCCTGCGCCGCAGACATGACTGTACATATGCCGTCGCTTGACGGCAGGGCGGACAGAGTGCTTGCCGATGTTCCGTGTTCCGGTACGGGAATAATAAGGAGAAAGCCGGACATAAAATGGAACAGGGAAAATCTTGACTCGCTCGGCGCGGTGCAAAGAAAAATCCTTGAAAATGCGCTTTGCTGTGTGAAGCCCGGCGGAAGCGTTGTTTACAGCACGTGCAGCATACTTGGCAGGGAAAACCTAAGCGTTGTGAAAGATGTGCTGAGCGGAAGAGATGATGTACGGCTGTGCGACATTTCACAGTATTTCCCGGCGGGGTATTCGGATACTCTTACAAGCGGGTATATCACTCTTTTGCCGCAGGGCGGAACGGACGGGTTTTTTATTTGCAAGTTAAGGAAAATAAAATGACAGATTTACTTGATTTAACATATGACGAGCTGAAAAGGCTTGTTTCGGACATGGGGGAGAGCTCATACAGGGCAGACCAGATATTCGCATGGCTTAGCAAGGGGATAGAGTCCTTTGACGATATGCGAAACGTCGGCAGGAGCCTCAGGGAGAAGCTTTCCGAAAACTACTTCGTGTACGCGCCGGAAATAGCGTTTAAGGCGCGCTCAAAAATCGACGGCACGGTAAAATACCTGTTTAGGCTCCGTGACGGAAACTGCATAGAAACCGTTGTTATGAGATACGAGCACGGGCTTTCTGTGTGCGTGTCAACGCAGGTGGGCTGCCGGATGGGCTGTGCGTTCTGTGCGTCCACCATAGGCGGCAGGGTAAGGAATATGACGGCAGGAGAAATACTGAGCCAGGTCATATTCGCGTCAAAGGATATGGGCGAGCGCATATCAAATATAGTGCTGATGGGCATAGGTGAGCCGCTCGATAATTTTGAGAACGTGACCGCGTTTTTGAAAAACGTGACCCATCCTAAGGGCGTCAACATAGGCTGGCGGCATATAAGTCTTTCAACGTGCGGCATAGTTCCGAGGATAAGGGAGCTTGCCGACATGAAAACACAACTGAACCTTTGCATATCGCTCCACGCCGCGACAGATGAGGACAGGAGCAGGATAATGCCGATAAATAAAAGCTACGGCATAAACGAGCTTATCAGCGCGGCGAGGTATTATATAGAAAAAACAGGCAGACGCATTTCGTTTGAATATTCGCTCATAAAAGGTGTAAACGATTCAAAATCACACGCGGCTCAGCTTGCGCGGCTTTTGTCTGGAATGAAGTGTCATGTAAACCTCATACCGGTCAACAAGGTTAAAGAGACAGGGCTTGAGAAAAGCGTGCGTGTGAACGAATTTAAAAAGTATCTTGAAGAGCATAAAATAAATGCTACGGTGAGGCGTGAGCTTGGCAGTGACATAAGCGCGTCATGCGGCCAGCTAAGAAAGCGCATATCTGAGGAAAAGCAGGAGGAGGTGTTTTAGTGGAGTTTGCATACTTAACCGATATAGGCAGAATCAAAAGGCAAAATGAAGACAGGGTGTTCATTCATCAGGACGTTCCGTTTTATGCTGTAGTCGCCGACGGCATGGGTGGTCATAACGCCGGCGAGGTCGCGAGCAAAATGGCTGTAGAAATAATAAGCGGCGAGCTTGACAAGGCGCCGAAAAACAAGTTCTGCGATTTTGAGGACAAGCTCCGTGACGCGTTCGTTCTCGCAAACAGGAAAATATTTAAGTACGCCGAGGAAAACCTCAAAATGCTTGGTATGGGCACTACGACCGTGACCGCCGTGATAAGCGGAGGAACGCTGTATATAGCCAACGTCGGCGACAGCAGAGCGTATGTTATTGACTCCGGCGGCATAAGGCAGATTTCAAGAGACCATTCGTACGTGTGGATTCTTGTGGAAAGAGGAGAGATAACAAAGGAGCAGGCAAGAAAGCACCCGAAGCGAAACTACATAACGCGCGCTATGGGCACGGAGAAAAATGTGGTTGTCGACACCTTTTGCCGCAGATACAGCGGCGAGATTGTACTGCTTTGTACGGACGGGCTGACAAATTTTGTTGATGACGAGGAAATACTGAGCGCCGTTGTTTCGGAGAAAACACTGCAGGATGCGGCGAGAAGGCTTGTTGACCTCGCAAATGAAAGAGGCGGCGGCGACAATATAACCGTTGCTCTTATGGGAGAGAAAATGTCAGATAAAGCCTGAGCAGGGCTGACTGGATTCGATATAAATAAACCATGGAAAGGAATAATAACATGAACGTAAACTTAGTTGGCAGGACTCTTGCCGGAAGGTACCATATATCAGAGCTTATCGGAACGGGGGGTATGGCAACCGTATACAAGGGAGAGTGCGAGCTTTTAAAGCGCGACGTTGCGGTGAAGGTGCTCAGAGACAGTGTAAAGAGCGATGAGGAATCGCTTAGAAGCTTCAAAAAGGAAGCTCAGGCAGCAGCACAGCTCAGCCATAACAACATAGTATCGGTTTACGATGTAGGCGAAGAAGACGGGATAGATTATATCGTTATGGAGTATGTAAAGGGCGAGACTCTCAAGGAGTATATCAAAGAGCACGGGCCGCTGCCGTGGCAGGAGGCGTGCGATTTTTGCATACAGATATGCCAGGCGCTTGACGCCGCTCATTCAAAGGGCGTTATCCACAGGGATATAAAGCCGCAGAACATTCTTGTTACTGCCGAAAAAGAGCTTAAGGTGACAGATTTTGGCCTGGCAAGAGCAGCGGCGACAGAGACAATGTCGGTAGGCGGCGACGCCATGGGCTCTGTGCACTACATTTCACCGGAGCAGGCAAGAGGCGGATACACGGACGCAAGGTCGGATTTATATTCGCTCGGAATAGTCCTGTTTGAAATGCTCACCGGCAAGGTTCCGTTTGACGGCGAGTCGGCAGTGGCAATCGCACTTATGCATATAGAAAAGGATATTCCAAATGTTCTGACATATAATCCTTCCGTGCCGGCAGACCTTGCAAAGGTTGTTTCAAAGGCGTGCGCGCGCGAGCAGATAGGCAGGTATCAGTCTGCGGCTGAGTTTGCAGACGATTTAAGGTCTGTTCTTTCCAGCCAGCCAATCGGCGACTACGAGCCGGTAGACGACGAAAGCCTCGGCGATACGAAAAAGTTCAGCCTCGACTATGACAGCGACGAGCAGGCTCCGGTTAAAAAGAAAAAGCAGAAAAAGCCAAAGTCACCGGAGCAGAAAAAAGCCGATAAGACCGCAACAGTGCTCGCATTCATCACAATAATAGTTTTGCTGCTTCTCGCGTTCGGCGGTTACATGTTCCTGAAAAGAGGCTCAGGAGAGGTTGTAGTTCCCGATTTCAGAAATATGCTTCTTGAGGACGCGGTCGCGCTTGCGCAGGAGAAGGGAATAACAATTTCAGACGAGCTTGAATA
Source organism: uncultured Clostridia bacterium (assembly GCA_944391265.1). Classification (GTDB taxonomy): domain Bacteria; phylum Bacillota; class Clostridia; order UBA1381; family UBA1381; genus RGIG9115. Next base: position 4,722 of record CALXSX010000083.1, read on the forward strand.
CTCGCTTTCAGACGATGTCGAAGAGGGCAAAATAATTTCGCAGAATCCCGAGGCGAGAAGCTTTATAAACAGAGACGAGCCCGTTTTTGTCGTAGTCAGCATAGGCTCATCGGGCGGAAATATAGAAGTGCCCGGCGTTACAGGGCTTGATGCCTCGGAAGCGATAACGAGGATAATTGAAGCGGATTTGATGTATATATTAAACGAGGAGCCGAGCGAAACGGTGGAGAGCGGCAAGGTAATCCGCCAGTCACCGGAGGAGGGGACAAAGCTTAACAAGGACGACGTTGTCACGCTTCATGTGAGCACGGGAAAACCTGTTGCGTCGCCGACGCCTAACGTGCCGAAAACAGTCGTTGTGCCGTCGCTTTTAGGGCAGACGCGTGACGAGGCTGAGAAGACGCTTATGCAGTGGGATTTAAAACTTATTTCCGTCAGCAAGAAAGACTCCGATATGCCTGAGGGCACGGTCATTTCTCAGAGCCCCGAAGCCGGAAAGCAGACGACAGAGGGAGCGAATGTTTCAATCGTTATAAGCTCCGGAAGACCGTCAGAGACAGAGGATTTTACACCGCCGACAATGCCGCCGGAGCAAAGTGAGTCTACTCCGGAGAAGACTGAGAGCACCGGCCAGCTCAATACAAAAACCTTTACAATGCAGATTCCTGCCGGCGAAGGCGAAGCGCTTGTTAAAATAACGCTCGACGGAGATACAGTATATGAAAAAACAAAGGCTCGCGGCGAAACAGTCTCGATAGATTTAAGCGGCAGCGGCATAAAGAAGCTCGTTGCGTTCATCGACGGAAATATAGTTGCCGAGCAGAATGTAGATTTTGATGAATAAACGGGAAGGCGCTGTCATGCTTGATGGTATAATAACGAAGGGTATAG
>CALXSX010000084.1 GCA_944391265.1 uncultured Clostridia bacterium
AACACATCCTGACTTTTATCTGCGTTTTTTTTATAATTTTTAATATAACGGCTTACGCCGATGTATATGTGGAAAACGAAAGCCTCACTGCTCCGGAAATCGGCGCTGAGGCGGCTGTTCTTGCTGACCTTGAAACAGGCCGCATATTATACAGCAAAAACCCCGACGAGAGGGTTTACCCCGCCAGCACGACAAAGATTCTGACCGGAATAATGGCGCTTGAGCTGGGAAACCTTTCAGACGTGGTAACGGCGAGCGTTGCGGCGCTTGCTCCTATAACGAACGAGGACTCACATATGGGTATTCTGATAGGCGAGCAGCTTACAATGGAGCAGCTCATAAACGGTATGCTCGTTTATTCGGCAAATGACGCGGCAAATATTATAGCCATGCACATAGGCGGCACGACTGAGAATTTTGTGGAAATGATGAACCAGAAGGCGCAGGAGCTTGGGGCTACGAACACGCATTTTACAAACTCATACGGCATACATGATGAGGAGCATTACACAACAGCGTCAGACCTCGCGAAAATAGCTTCATATGCTATGAAGAATGAAAAGTTCAGGGAAATAGTAAAACAGAAGGTTTATAATATCCCGCCGACGAACAAGTACACGACTGATCGTATACTTCCGAGCACGAACCTTTTTCTCGGAACGTACCGCTCAACCAAATACGTCTATTCACCGGTTACGGGAGTGAAAACCGGTCATACGTCCGACTCCGGATACTGCCTCGTTTCAAGCGCGGAAAATGAGGGAACGAATCTTCTTGCCGTTGTGATGAAGTGCAGCACGCAGGACGAGCTGTACAGCAACTCAAGGTCTCTTCTTGAATTCGGATTCGACAATTACAAGTATCAGACGCTTGCTGTTGCGGGAGATACAATATCCGACTCAAAGGTGTATGAGGCTAAAAATGACGAAAGAGTAGCGTTTACGGTATCTCAGGATATAGCCGCGCTGCTGCCTGCCGATGCGGAGATAAGTGAAGTGGTTGAGACCGTTATTGACAGACCGGAGGTCATAAAAGCGCCCATCAAAAAAGGCGATGTTATCGGAAGCGTTTCGTATAACTACAACGGCACCATGATAGGTCATGCCGATCTTATCGCGTCAAACGATGTGGAAAGGAACAACCTGCTTTTTATTTTTCACATGATTGTGCTTGTGCTGACGAGCCCGTTTTTCTTCATTCCGGCAATTCTTCTAATAATAGTGCTTGTTATCAGGAGAATAAATATAATGAAGCAGGAGAAGCTAAAAAGGCTAAGACGTCTTCATGAGCGCGAAAGCGACAGAAAAATGAGAGAGGGAACTAAGCGACCCGTTAATATGAAATTTGAGGATAATTCAAAAAAACGTAATCCCAGCTCACGATATGGAAGAAAATAATTTTACGTGAATCAAATAATGAGAGGGGGCTGCTGCATAAAATGATAATGCGTTACAATGTTCGGAATTTCTGTCTGAACGCGTGAGCGTTTTCGTTGCAGCGGCTCTCTTTTTTGTTGCATTTAACTGAAAGGAAGCTGTTTTATGAAAAGTGTTTTGATTACTGGCGGAAGCAGGGGTATTGGCGCCGCCTGCGTGAAGAAGTTTTGTGAGCGTGGTTGGAACGTGTATTTCACTTACAACAAAAGCGCACAGCAGGCTATGCAAATTTCCGTGGAAACCGGCGCACAGGCACTGCAGTGCGACGTATCCGACAAAACGCAGGTGGAGGGAATTTGTAAATCCATACTTGCCGGCGGAGGCGTGGACTGCATTGTAAATAACGCCGGAATAGCACAGCAAAAGCTGTTTACCGACATAACAGAAAATGACTGGGACAGAATGTTTGACGTCAATGTAAAAGGTATGTTTTTTATCATTTCTGCGTTTGCTCCGCATCTTATAAATAAAAAATGCGGCAGTATAGTCAACATATCGTCCGTGTGGGGAATTGACGGGGGCAGCTGTGAGGTGCATTATTCGGCTTCAAAGGCAGCGGTTATAGGCTTCACGAAAGCTCTTGCCGCGGAGCTGGGGCCATCGGGAATACGCGTAAACTGCGTTGCACCCGGCGTAATAGACACCGACATGAACAGGTGTCACGGTGAGGAGACGATGGATATGCTAAGGGAGACCACGCCTCTATGCAGGATAGGTAAGCCGGGGGAGGTTGCCGAAACGGTGTTTTATCTGTGCGAAAACGGCAGCTTTATTACCGGAGAGGTAATAAGGGTAAGCGGCGGATTTTAAAATAAAAAATCGACTTTTGCAAAATCATGTCAACTCGGTTGGTTTTTTGTCAATCTGAATAAATAATATAAAAAATTTTATTAAAAAATAGTATTTACTAACAAAAATTTTTATGATATAATTATTTTACAATAGTGTCGGACGGAGGAAAAAAGTATGGCAGCTAAGTACAGAAACGACAAATATGCGATAAGCGACTATCAGATATATCTCTTCAATACGGGAACAAATTATCAGTCATATAAAATGTTCGGAGCGCATAAGATAAATCTTGGCGGCAAATGCGGGTACAGGTTTTCGGTATGGGCTCCGAATGCCAGGGCTGTCAGCGTGATAGGCGAGTTTAATTCGTGGAATGAGTCCGGGTATGAGCTTGAAAAAATAGATGACACCGGAATATGGTGCGGTTTTTTTGAGAATGCTGCTGAAGGTCAGATGTATAAATACAGAATAGTTGGCTGCGACGGCAGAATATATGACAAGGCGGATCCGTACGCTTTTTTAGCCGAGCTCAGACCGGGAACGGCGTCAGTAATAAAGGAACACAGCTCGTACAGATGGAGGGACAGGCATTTCATGAACGCACGTTCCAAGCACGATTCTGTAAAAAAGCCGATGAACATATATGAGATACATCCGGGCAGCTGGAGAACACATGATGACGGTTCATTTTTAACGTATTCAGAGCTTGCAGATTCCCTCGTAGATTATCTCGTTGATATGCATTATACTCACGTAGAACTAATGCCGGTTATGGAATATCCTTTTGATGGCTCCTGGGGGTACCAGGTGACCGGATATTTTGCCCCGACATCGAGATACGGAACACCTGATCAGCTGCGGTATTTTGTAGACAAATGTCATCAAAACGGGATTTTTGTTATAATGGATTGGGTTCCTGCGCATTTCCCGCGTGATGCCCACGGACTGAGAATGTTTGATGGTGCGGCTGTATATGAATATGCTGATCCCAAAATGGGTGAGCACAAGGATTGGGGAACGATGGTCTTTGACTACGGAAGGGACGGTGTTGTTTCGTTTTTGCTGTCGTCTGCCTTTTACTGGGCTACCGAGTTCCACATGGACGGGCTGAGAGTAGATGCGGTTTCAAGCATGCTGTACAGAGATTATTCAAGGCGCGACGGCGAGTGGATAGCCAATAAGTACGGAGGCACGGAAAACCTGGAGGCGATCGAATTTTTCAAGCGCCTTAATTCGATTATGCGCGATGAGCTGCCGGGCTTTATAACGATTGCGGAAGAGTCGACTGCGTGGCCGCGTGTAACGCATGATATAATGGACGGAGGGCTTGGATTTTCGTTTAAGTGGAACATGGGCTGGATGAATGACAGTCTCAGGTACATTTCAATGGATCCATATTTCAGAAAGTTTAACCATGGGCTTTTGACTTTTCTTATGATGTACGCGTACAGTGAGCGCTTTATCCTGCCGCTGTCGCATGACGAGGTAGTTCACGGGAAAAAATCGCTGATAGACAAATGCTATGGCGACTATGATGATAAACTCAACGCATACAGGACATTCCTCGGATATTATATGACAATGCCGGGGAAAAAGCTGATGTTCATGGGTGGTGAATTTGGCCAGTTTTTGGAGTGGCGGTATGACGAACAGCTGGAATGGAATTTGCTTTCTATGGACAAGCATATCATGCTGAAGCGTTACGTGTCCGACCTGAATCTTTTTTACGTTCAGAATAAAGCGCTCTGGGAAAACGATGATTCATGGGATGGCTTCAGGTGGATAAATGAAGCTGACAGCGAAAATTCGGTGATATCGTATATGAGAATGGGCAGGAGCAAAAATGATTTTGTCCTGGTTGTTGCAAACTTCACTCCTGTTGACAGAAACGTATACAAGCTCGGTGTGCCGCTGCCTGGGGAATATGAGGTTGTTTTCACCTCTGACAGCAAAAAATACGGCGGCAAAAAAGGCAGACACGTTACGTATAAGGCTAAACGGATGCAGTTTTCGGACATGAAATACACAATCGTTGTTTCTGTGCCGGGGAATACCGTGTTTGCTATAAAGAGAAAAAAAGGGGTTATTAAGGTAAAGCCTTCGATCGAGGCATAATGCTTCGTTTATGGAATAATGATGTAGGAGAGATGGACAATGAAGTCAAAGGACTGTGTTGCAATGATTCTTGCCGGAGGGCAGGGAAGCCGTCTTGGAGCGCTGACAAAAAAAGTGGCGAAACCGGCGGTACCATTTGGCGGGAAATACAGAATAATTGATTTTCCGCTTTCAAACTGTGTTCATTCGGGAATAGATACTGTCGGTGTTCTTACGCAGTATCAGCCTCTTGAGCTGAACACATATATAGGCAGCGGTATACCGTGGGATCTGAACAGAAACCACGGCGGCGTATACGTTCTGCCTCCGTACCAGAGTGCAAAAGCCGGAGTATGGTACAAGGGGACAGCCAATGCCATATACCAGAATCTTGTGTTTCTTGAAAATTTTAAGCCTAAAAATGTGCTTATACTATCAGGCGACCATATATATAAGATGAATTACGCCGAGATGCTTAAAGCTCATAAGGAGAGCGGGGCTGCGATAACGATTGCCGTAATGCCGGTGCCGTGGGAGGAAGCGAGCCGGTTTGGCATAATGAATGTAGACGAGGAAGGCAGGATTGTAGAGTTTGAGGAAAAGCCCGAGAAACCTAAGAGCAATCTTGCTTCAATGGGCATTTATATATTCGATTATGAGAAACTCAAGCAATATCTTACAGATGATGAAAACGACCCCCAGTCTGCAAACGATTTTGGAAAAAATATAATACCGGCGATGCTTAAAAATGGTGAAACAATGATAAGTTTCAGATTTGAAGGGTATTGGAAAGATGTAGGGACGGTGCAAAGCTTGTGGGAAGCAAATATGGATTTGCTAGACGATGATCCCAAGTTTGATCTTTTTGATAAAAATTGGATGATATATTCAAGAAATATTACCAGACCACCGCACTATATAGGTAAGGATTCCGAAATCTCCAACAGTACTATAGGCGAGGGCTGCCTAATTGAAGGAAATATTTATCACAGTGTGATTTTTGAAGGAGTAATTGTCGGAAAAGGAAGCAAAATAAGCGATTCAGTTATTATGCCGGGTGCAGAGATAGGAGAAAATGTTGTAATCAACAAATCAGTTGTGGGCCCTGGCAGCAGAATACTGGATGGAGCTGTTTTGGGAAGCAAGTCGGAAAGCGCGGATAAATCGTCACTTTCCTCCAAGTGCACTGACGATATAGTGCTTGTAGAGGGCGGAGCGGTTGTTGAGAAGAATAAGGAAGTTGCTCCCGGATCTATGATAGAGGGGTAAAAGAATTAGTATAAAAGTATGAGGGTGTGTTTACATGATTGATACAATGGGAATAATTTTGGCGGCTGATGACAAGATAGCGCCGATAACCGAGATAAGAGCTATTTCCGCGCTGCCTATCGCAGGGAGCTTCAGGCTTATAGATTTTGTTTTGTCAAATATGGCAAATGCCGGAATCACTAATGTTGGCGTTGCGACCAACTCGAATTACAGCTCGCTGCTTGACCATATTAAGTCGGGAAAGCCGTGGGATCTTGACAGAAAGGAAGCTGGTCTTACCATTTTGCCTCCGAACATGATAAGTGCCAGGCATGGAATGATCAGCGGAGATATTGATATTCTCGGCGGCATTTATCACTATATTCTGAAGAGTAACGAGACGTATGTTATACTTTCTCTCGGAACGAGCCTATATAAAATCGATTTTGAAAAAGTTATAGAGGAACATATAAACAATCAGGCGGATATAACCGTTATTTATAAGGATATGTCAAATCTTGCTGAAAGTGAACTATCGAGATTTACATTGCTTGAGATGTCTGATGACAAGCGCGTCACCGATATTGAAATCAAGCCGTATTATCCAAAGTCAACAATGGCAAGTCTTGACGTCTATGTAATGGAGCGTGCTCTTCTTTGCAGTATTCTTGACGAGTCTATGGCCAGAGGTGACCATGATCTTATCAAGGACGCTGTCATTAAAAAGCTGTCAGGGCTTCGCATGTTTGGATACGAGTACACGGGCTATGCAGATAAGATAGATTCCCTTAAGTCATATTACAGAAACAATATGATTTTCCTTGACAATGTAATAAGGAAAGAGCTTTTTAGCAGTGAGAATCCTATTTATACTAAGAGCAAGGACAGAGCTCCTGCAAAATACGGAGAAGATGCCATTATAGAAAATTCGTTCATTTCTGATGGCTGCAACATAAACGGAATGGTTGTAAACTCTATCCTTTCAAGAGGTGTAAAGGTCGCTAAAGGCGCGGTTGTGAAAAATTCCATAATCATGCAGGATTCTGTAATAGAGGAGGACGCCTACCTCGACCATGTTGTGTTTGACAAGGAAGTCCATATTACCGAAGGCAGAAAGCTCCTCGGACAGGACAGCTATCCGCTGGCTATAGAGAAGGGCGGAATAATATAGGTGACAGCAAAGCGCAAAAGGCAGCGCTTGCGCGCTCACAAATTATTGCGCCCCCCGCTGCATGCCAGGAAAGCATTGTTCCCGGATTTTTAACATATAAAAAACGTATCCAATCTTTGATTCGGACGGTGTTTGAAATGCAAAAGGGGCTGAGCCGTTAAGGCTCAGCCCTTTGCTGCGTCCGAACCAGACTTGTTTTTTTTGTTATTAGTTGTAAAATTCGTCTATTGCTTCAAAAAATGCCATTATATTATCCCAGCTTGAGTCGGGCGGAATATCGCAGCCTGAGGAAATTACGAAGTTTTTGTGTTTCCCGCATTCGCGGAGCAAAGCCGATGTCGCCGTCTTTATCGACTCCGGAGTTCCGTTTCTGAACTCGCCTGCAGGGTCAATATTTCCCATAACCACCGTTTCTTCCGGCACAGCCGAGAGCACGTCCGCCATCTTCACAGCATTTCCGAAATGGTATGCGGCGCTGTTTGTTCTG
>CALXSX010000085.1 GCA_944391265.1 uncultured Clostridia bacterium
AAAATGCTTCAGCATATGTCTTGAATATGCGACGGAGGTGGTCGGGGATATGACAGATTTCATAACAAAACTGTCTCCTATCCTCGCCGGGCTTATCATGACAAGCGGCGCCAACGTGAGCGCAGCATCCTTTCATCCTGTGCTTTCCGCGGCTGTATATGCCGTGACCATCATTTGCGACAAGTGCATAATACCTCTCGCGTCGTATGCCGCTGTTTTGTCCATAGCAAATAATATAAGCGATCAGGTGCAGATATCGGGGACTTGCCGGCTCATTTCATCTATAGCAAAGTGGATATTGGCGCTTTCGTTTACACTGTTTACCGGTATTTGCGGCATTTATGGCTTTTCTGCACCGGCGCTTGATGTTGTAAGCGCAAAAACGGTTAAGTTTGCGGTCGGAAGTCTTGTTCCGATTGTTGGAAGCTTTCTTTCAGATACGCTTGAAACTGTTGTAAGCGGCGGCAAGATGATGAAAAATACTGTCGGAAGTGCGGGACTTGTCGTCCTTTGTTCCATTTGCGCTGTGCCGATAATCAAGATAGGTGTAATGTCGCTTGTTGTGAGAATCGCATCGGCTGTGACAGAGCCGATAAGCGACAGGCGGATAAGTTCGCTTTTATCGGATATAAGCGGGGCTATAACGATACTTTTCGGAATGGTTGCAACCGTATGCGTTTTGTTTATAATATGCATAAGTATAATACTTGCCGCTACGGGAACGTCGTAGCAAAAAGGAGCTGTAGCAGGTGAAGGAATACATGATGACCGTTATAGGGAGCGCAGTGCTGGCGGCGCTGGCGCAGGTAATATCTCCCGAAAAATGGCAGAAGTACATTAAAATAGTGACAGGAATCATGATAATAAGCGTTATAATTGCGCCGGTGTATGAGCTCAAAGGAATAGATATATTTTCCGGATTTGAGTATGAATCGGATATAGACGAGTACGCACAGAAGAAAGCGGTCGCCGCAGAGCTTGAAAGACGTATATCAGAGGATGTGGTGCTCAGAATAAAAAATGAACTTGGTGTTGGCGTCCGCGCCGAGGCGGCAGTGTCGCTGAATGAAAATTATGAGATTGAAGGAGTGGAGGAAATATCTGTATGGACGGATCAAAGCAGGGAAAAGATAAGACAAATTTTGCAAGAGGTGTATTCTCCGCAAAAAATCTCATTTCAGGATTAGAAAATATTTTTCAATTCAAGAATAAACAACCCATATTTTTAATACTAATAATTGGAATAGCTTTTATGATGATTCCGAAAACCTTTGACAGCAGCCCGTCAGCAGATCTTTCGGAGGAAAGCAGACTTTGCAGAATATTATCTGACATTGAGGGTGCGGGAAAGGTGACGGTAATGATAACATATTATGAGAGCGAAAGAAACAAAGATGATATAAAGCAGGCAAAGGGGGCAGTAATAACTTCGGACGGTGCAGGTGATATCTCCGTAAAAAACGCTCTGTCAGAGGCGGTGCAGGCGGCGCTTGACCTTCCGGCGCACAAGGTCAGGGTGTATAAAAGCGGAGGAAAATGATATTTTTGAAAGGAATGTGATACAAAAATGATGATTTTAAGGCGTAAGGAAATAATAGCTGCGGCAATGGTCGTCATGATAGGCATGGCAGGCTATCTTAACTGGCATTACAATGATACCATAAAGGTCAAAGACGGTGAAAGCTACATAGAAACAGGCAAAAAACTCGGCGAGGCACAGTATGTGATGAATCAGGATGTCGAGGCTACGGAAAGTGCGGAGCCTGCGACTACCGAAACAGCTGCTGAGGCGGAGCAGTCAGCCGGAGACAGCTTCGAGAAGGCAAAATCGGAGCGCGAGACGGCACGCGCCAAATCCCTTGAAATTTTAAACCAGACAGCTGCTAACGAAAGCTTTGACAACGATATAAGAAAGAAGGCTCAGGATCAGATACTTAAAACGGCAGACGACGTACAAAATGAAAGTGCCATTGAGAATATAGCCATGGCAAAGGGGTATGATAACGTCTGTGTTTATATTTCCGAGGATAATGTTAATATTACTGTACAAAAAGACGAATTTACAGAGGCGGATGCAGCAAAAATACAGGAAATTGCTACAGAACAACTGAATATTTTGCCAAATAAGATAAAAATAGTTGCAGTCCAGTAAAATATTTGATATAATGTACACAAAGGCGGTCTTTGCTGAAAGACTGCATACGGATAAGAGTGTTGCGGAAAGGAATGATAAAAATGGATGAGATTTATGATGAGTTTGACGGTGAACAAATGCCGGAGCAGACAATAACGTCAAAGCACGGAAATGTTCAAATATCATCGGATGTAATATCCACTATCGCAAAAATAGCGGCTGAGGAAACGCCCGGAGTCGATTGTATGTATACATCATTTCCTGATGCTATAGCAGAAAGACTCGGAACCAAGAAAATACGGTCAAAGGGTGTAAAAATTGAGATGGACGGACAGAGCGTAATCATAGATTTGTATTTGATAATAAAATACGGATCACGCGTTCATGATACGGCTGTTGCCGTACAGGAAAATGTGAAGGAAAATGTTCAGACTATGACCGGCCTTAATGTTACAGCGGTAAATGTCCATGTTGAGGGTATGCATTTTGATAAAAAGCAGGCAAATGAAGATATCGGAGAAAATATTGAAGTCATCGACGATGAAGCTGATGATGACGAAATAGAAGACTGACTGTAAAAAGATGTGGAAACAAATAGTTTTTTCACATCTTTTTTTATTATTTAACTGTATCCTTGTTTACCACGATTATTCCCGTGCACACAAGCAAAAGGGAAACGAGGTATTTTAGCTGAAAAATATCTTCGTCTAAAAATATTGCCGACAGCACGGCCGCAGAAACGGGGATTATAAAGTTAAATACACTTATTTTCCCGACCGGGTTGTATTTAAGCAGAACTGTCCATATCGTGTACGCACATACGGAAAGGAAGCACAGATAAGCCAGCGCACCCATGCCCTGTGCTGTAAATGCTGTGAACACACCTCCGCCGATTGCTCCTATCGCTATGAGAACGGCGCCGCCGAAAAACAGGTTCAGACCTGTTATGTAAAACGAGTCGATGCTTTCCGTTGCTTTCTTGGAAAGCATTGAGCCTATTACGAACATAAGCGCCCCCAGCACGATAAATCCCTCTCCCTTAAAACTAATGCTTTCTATCCCGGACGCAGTAGCAGCGAGGACGCCGGCAAAGCCGATGGCGCAGCCGGCAAGCTTGCGCTTTGTTATTTTGTCATTTTTGTACACAAAATGTGACAGTATTACGGCCATGAATGTTGTTGTAGAGTTAAATATTGAACCGTTTGTACCGCTTGTGTTTGAAAGACCTATGTAAAAAAAGACATACTGAAGGGTGGTGTATACAAGGGATACGGCAGCCATAAGAGGTATTGACTTGGCAGGTATTTTCGGAAGCGACTTGTTTTTTGCCATGCCGAACAGAGTCACAATCAGACCTGCCGCCGTAAACCGCAGTCCGGCGAAAAATATTGTTTCAGGTACCGTATTTACAGAAAATGCCTCATAACCAATTTTTACGCCGGGGTAAGCGCTCCCCCAAAGCAGATTGCAAAACACGGCAAGAAAACAAACCACTGTTGACTTTGTAAGAGCGCTTTTGTTCACGTTAAGAGACTCCTCCTTTTACCTTGTATTATATTTAAGGTGCGTTATGCTGTTTCTTATAAAGTCGATATTCCCGCGGACGTCTATGCCCTGCGGACAGCGCTTGAAAGCGCTTTCCCGAGAAAGGTTTCAGATTTCCCGTCATGATACATATAAGCTGTATCGAAGTAATTCACGCCGTTTTTGTACGCGTAATCAATTATCTCCTGAGCTGCAGACTCGTCAATCTCTTTCGCCTTTTCGTCAACCGGGAGACGCATGCAGCCAAAGCCCAAAAGCGACGGCATGAGTCCGATATCCTTAAATCCCTTTGAAATCATTTTCAGTCATTCCCTTTTCATATTCTTTTATCGTAAACACGCTTTGTTTTCTTTTCGCTCCTCAGCAGGGTACCGAGCTTGAACGCCTTAGCCTCCGGCGTCATGCCTATCTTCGCCTTGAATTTTGCCTTGAATTTATTTTCAAGCTCTGCGTAATTTCCTCCTGAGCACTCGAACATAACTGTCATTTGCTCCTTGCCGTTTACGTGGTCTATTTCTACTTTGTACTCACTGCTTATGCCGTCAATATCTTTGAGAACCTCTTCAATTTGTGCCGGGAACATATTCACTCCCTTAACCTTAAACAGATCGTCCGAACGTCCTGTTATAGTATCGATTCTCGGGTGTTTGCAGCCGCACTGACATTCCCCCGGTATGATTCTCGTAATATCGTGCGTGCGGAACCTTATAAGCGGAGCTCCTTCCTTTTTAAGTGTAGTGATGACAAGTTCTCCTACCTCGCCGTCCGGAAGTACTTCTCCCGTTTCCGGATCGATTATTTCAAGAAACAGGTAGTCGTCAAAGCAGTGCATGCCTGCGGAATACTTGCATGAAATTCCTATTCCCGGGCCGTACACCTCGGTCAGACCGTACACGTCGTACAGCTCTATTCCAAGCTCCGAACGTATTCTTGATCTCGTTTTTTCGCCCCAGCGCTCACTTCCGATGATACCTTTTTTAAGAGACAGCTTGTCTCTCAATCCACGTTTTGTGATCTCTTCGGTAAGAAGAAGAGCATATGAGGAAGTGGCACACAGAACGGTTGTGCCGATATCAAGCATGAAGCTGAGCTGCTTTTCGGTGTTTCCCGGGCCCATCGGTATTGTCATTGCACCAAGCTTCTCAGCACCTGCCTGAAAGCCTATTCCGGCAGTCCAAAGCCCGTATCCCGGCGTTATCTGAATAATATCGCTCTTATTCACACCGGCAATTTCGTAGCAGCGCTTGAACATCTCCGCCCAGTCGTCAACGTCTTTTTGCGTGTATGGAATTATAACGGGGGTACCCGTTGTTCCGGAAGAAGAATGTATTCTCACAATATCTTCCTTTGGTACAGCCGAAAGCCCGAGCGGATAGCATGCACGAAGATCTGCTTTATCTGTAAACGGCAGCTTTTCAAAATCCTCGCGCGACTTTATAGATGCCACATCTGTTCCTTTGAATTTATTAGCGTAAAAGCCGTTTTCTATATTTGTAAGGCGGCAAATAAGCCGCTTTATTGTTTCAAAAGTTTGCTCTGTCATTTCCATTTTAAATAAGCTCCTGTCATTACGTTATCTGCGGAAAAATCAGTCCGCCTGAGCTCCAAGCCGCAGCGCTTCCCTGTTCATGTCAAGCACCTTTGCAGGAAGCTTTGAATAAAGAACATTTTCAATTTCTTCGGCAGTGAATCCGGCCTCGCCGCTCGCGGCTGCCGCTCCCAGCAGAGCGACGTTCATAACCTTAGGGCTGCCGCATTTTTTGCATATGCTTTCCGTATCGACTACTATAACTTTTTTAAGCTTCGATTTTAGATAGTTTATCATCTCGTCTGCGTCAAGCCTGCTTCCGGTAAGTGCCGCTGTGACCGGTTGAACGGCAGATGAGCTTACGACGCAAATCCCGTCTTTTTTCAAGTAGCCGAGAGATCGTACCGCCTCGCCCGGCTCAAAGGCTATGAGCATATCCGCTCCTCCGGCAGGTACAATAGCTGACTGGACGCCATCGCCTATTCGTACATGGCTTATGACGCTTCCGCCTCTTTGCGCCATACCGATTGTTTCAGCAGTCCTTGCAAAGTCACCTCTTGCCATAGCCGCCTGTGCCAGAACTCTTGATGCAAGCACGGTACCCTGACCGCCCACACCGCAAAGCACAAAATTTTTATTCATCAGCATTGCACCTCCTCAAACGCGCCGAACGGACAAACCTCAGCGCAGATTCCGCATCCGTTGCAAAGTGAATCATCGATGAACGCTTTACCGTCCTTTGTTGATATTGCCGGACAGCCGAGCTCCTTAACGCATTTCATACAGCTTTTGCATTTGTCGGAGTTTACCATTAGCCTTTTTTTCGGCTTGAACAGCGCCACACAGGGAGAACGGAAAATTATGCACCTGACTCCGTGCTCCTCCGCTGCCTCCTTTACAGCATTTATTGCTGATTTTAGACAGAGAGGATCGACTACGCGCACTGATGTGACGCCTATGGCTGTCAGTATCTTTTCTATGGAAACCTTTTCGCTCACGTCACCCATCATGGTTTTGCCTATTCCCGGATGCGGCTGATGCCCCGTCATAGCCGTTGTCGAGTTGTCAAGAATAATGACAACCTCTTCAGCCTGGTTATAAACGGCGTTTATTACATTCGTTATACCGCTGTGGAAAAATGTCGAATCACCTATGAATCCGAAATGAACTGCATCGTTGCCGCTGTGGTACATTCCCTGCGGAACCGAAACCGATGCGCCCATGCAAAGACAGGTGTCCACCATATCGAGCGGCATTGCATTCCCAAGAGTGTAGCAGCCTATATCACCGCAAAATACGGCTTTTTTGCCTTTCATCGCCTGTTTTACTGCATAAAACGATGCTCTGTGAGGACAGCCTGCGCAAAGTATCGGCGGACGTGCCGGAAGCGCCGGAGCGTCAGAAAAGTCAGCTGCCTCATCCTCGCATTTAAGATCTGCAAATTTAACAAGCTCAGATTTTATTTTCATTTGGCTGTTTTCGCCGGCGTGTATCGTGTCTCCTGTTCTTTTTCCGAAGATTTTTACATTCAGGTTGTATTTTCCGCAAACGGTGATAAGCGCGTCCTCTATAACCGGGTCAAGCTCCTCAAACACTATAACCTTTTCAAGCCCGCTGAGGAATTCAAGAGCCAGCTTTTCCGGGAACGGATAAGGAGTTGCGACTGAAAACAGCTTGAAATTTTCGCCGAGCTCAGCTATTGCGTCTTTCGTGTACGCGCAGCTCACGCCGCCGCACGCTACACCGATTTTACCGCTGCCTGAAACTTCGTTTTCTCCGTACTCTGAAAGCATATCCGAAAGCCTGGTTTCTCTTTCAAAAAGCTTGCTTTTTGCATCGTATGCGAGCTTCGGGAAAATTACCCACCTGCTGCTTTTTACAAATCCGGACGGCTTTCCGGGAGATTTTAGCTCAGGAACATCTATTGACGCACAGTTATGGCACACTCTTGTTGTAGGCCGCAAAATAACGGGAGTTCCTATTTTTTCACTCAGCTCAAATGCATCCTGCACCATTCGAAACGCCTGTTCCGGAGTTGAAGGATCAAGTACAGGAATATACGCGTATTTCCCGAAATGCCTGCTGTCCTGCTCCGTCTGCGACGATATCGGGCCGGGATCGTCCGCCGTTAAAACGACGAGCCCTCCTTTTACTCCTATGTAATTGACGCACATAAGCGGGTCAGCGCAAACATTCAGACCCATTTGCTTCATTGTCACAAGGGTGCGGCTTCCGGAATACGCAGCACCTGCGGCAACTTCCATAGCCGTTTTCTCGTTTACCGACCATTCCACGTAAACGCCTTCGGGCTTCCTTTTGGCGATGGTATCGATAACCTCGCTCGACGGCGTGCCGGGATATCCGCAGACTATGTTTACACCTGCCGCGAGAGCTCCTACGGCTATCGCCTCATTGCCCATTAGCAATTCTTTCATTAAAAAAACCTTCCTTTCGGTCAAACAGCAAAACTTTCCTATAAAAAATGTCATCACGCGACGCGATGACATCAAAATTTTTCGTATTAAGGCTAAGGCCAATCTAAAACTAATCTCAACTAATCTCGTCCGAGAAGTATTTTATCACCTGCATGATGATTTGTCAAGATAAAATTACAAAGTTTTCATAAAAACGGCACAGGGGCGCGCTGTGCGCACGCCCCCGCTCTGTATTTTTAGCAGCAGCCGTTGTTGTTATTATCGCAGCAAGGGTCGCAGCAAGAGTCGCAGCAGCCGTTGTTTCCGCTGCCGAAAAGATTGCCGTCACTGCAGCAGATAACCAATATTACTATTATGAATATCCATATCCACTGATCGTTATTGTTTCCGCATCCACCGAATAATCCCATTGAAATTCACCCCTTTCAAATGATATATACTATGCTCCCGCCTGTTTATCGGTGAATAAAAAACGTACAAAATAGTATAGGCTATGCGTTGATTATTTATCATTTAATATTAAAATTTCCGCGGCGTTTTCCAATTGCTTGACAAATCAGGTTAAATTGTATACAATATACATATAACATTCGTAGGAGGGAATATTATGGCATATACATTAGCGGAAAAGATACTTAATGCTCACATAATAGACGGTAAACCGGAAAAGGGCAGTGAGATCGGACTCAGGATTGATCAGACTTTGACTCAGGACGCTACCGGGACAATGGCATATCTTGAATTTGAAGCTATGGGAGTTCCGAGAGTAAAGACAGAAAGATCCGTTGCTTATATAGATCATAACACGCTTCAGAATGGATTTGAAAATGCAGACGATCACAGGTTTATAGGCAGCGTCTGCAAAAAGCACGGAATTTATTTTTCGCGCCCCGGAAACGGAATCTGCCATCAGGTACACCTTGAAAGATTCGGTGCGCCCGGAAAGACGCTTATCGGCTCGGACAGCCACACGCCTACAGGCGGCGGCATAGGAATGATTGCTATCGGAGCAGGCGGAATGGATGTTGCCGTAGCTATGGGCGGAGGAGCATATTATATAACGTATCCTAAAATAGTAAATGTTAAGCTCACCGGCAAGCTTAAGCCATGGGTTGCCGCAAAGGACGTCATTCTCGAGGTGCTCAGAAGAATGTCTGTAAAAGGCGGAGTCGGAAAAATCATAGAGTATTCAGGAGACGGCGTAAAAACGCTGTCGGTTCCCGAAAGGGCAACGATAACAAATATGGGTGCTGAGCTCGGAGCGACAACCTCAATATTCCCGTCAGACGAAGTAACGCACGAATTTCTGAAAGCAGAGGGCAGGGAGGACGTTTATGTTCCCCTGAGCGCAGATGAAGGAGCTCAGTACGATGAGACGATAGAGATAAATTTAAGTGAGCTTGTGCCGCTTGTTGCCTGCCCGCACTCGCCCGACAATGTAAAGACATGTGCTGAGGTGGGAAAGCTGAAAATAGATCAGGTTTGCATAGGCTCATGCACAAACTCATCGCTTCTTGATATGCTGAAAGTTGCGTACATCTTAAAGGGAAAAACTGTTCATCCGGACGTATCTCTTGCAATAGCGCCCGGCTCAAAGCAGGTTCTCAATATGCTTGCCAAAAACGGAGCGCTGTCAATAATGATTGACGCCGGAGCGAGGATACTTGAAAGCGCCTGCGGCCCCTGCATAGGAATGGGACAGTCTCCCAATTCAAAGGGAATATCACTTCGTACATTTAACAGAAACTTTGAGGGCAGATCAGGTACAAAGGACGGTCAGATTTATCTTGTATCTCCGGAGCTTGCTGCCGTGTCTGCTCTGAACGGATATCTTACCGATCCGAGGGAACTTGGGGATATGCCGGAATTTGAAATTCCGAAGGAATTTGATATAAACGATAACATGATAACGCCGCCTGTTCCCGAAAGCGAGATGGACAGCGTAGAGATACTGAGAGGGCCGAACATAAAGCCTTTCCCGGTTTCAGAGCCTATGCCGGAAAGCATTGACGCGAAGTGCAGCCTTAAGGTCGGTGACAATATAACGACCGATCACATAATGCCTGCGGGCGCGAAGATACTTCCGCTCAGATCGAACATTCCGGAAATTTCAAAGCACTGCTTTACCGTATGCGATGAATCATTCCCGGAAAGGGCTCTTTCTCTCGGAAAGAGCATAATAGTCGGCGGTGCAAATTACGGACAGGGATCGTCAAGGGAACACGCCGCGCTCGCACCTTTGTATCTTGGCGTTAAGGCTGTTATAACAAAATCTTTCGCGCGTATACACATGGCAAATCTTGTGAACGCCGGAATTATTCCTCTTACTTTTGACAGCGAGAGTGACTATGATAAGATAGATCTTGGTGATGAGCTTGAGATAAACGACGTTATATCTCAGCTTCGCTCGGGGGATAAAATAAAGGTAACAAATAAGACAAAGTCTTATGATTTTGCAGCGAATGTAGCTCTGTCAG
>CALXSX010000086.1 GCA_944391265.1 uncultured Clostridia bacterium
GCTTGAAATGTTTTCTATAGACGAAAACACTCCTGAGCCTGAGGGCGGAAAGATAGGGAAAACTAACGGACGGCTGAACGGGTACCTTGAGGAGGCGGCATTTTCCGCAGTCACTTCATCTCTTAAGACAGGGAATCTGACTGCCAGCCTTGAAAAGGCGCAGGAGATATATCTGAAAAACGGGATAACTACTGCTCAGGAAGGATTTTTAAAGCCGGACACTTACAAAGCTCTGACCGATTTTGCGGCAGAGGGCAGGCTTAAATTAGATGTTGTCGGCTATGCAGACAATAAAAACAAAGATTTTACTGACACAATTGAATTTTCAAAGGAATATAAAAACAGATTCAGAGTGGGCGGCATAAAGCTTTTTCTTGACGGCTCGCCGCAGGGAAAAACAGCGTGGATGAGCGTGCCGTACAAAGGAAGCGGCGGCATGTGCGGATATCCTATTTATACGAACGAGCGTCTCACGTCAGAGCTCCGCTCAGCCTCTGAAAAGGGGCTTCAGGTAATCGCCCACGCAAACGGAGATATGGCGTGCCGCCAGTTTGCCGACTGCGCGGAAAGAGCCGGCGGTCTTGTGCGGCCTGTCGCCATACACTGCCAGTTTGCAGACAGGGGCGCGCTTGAGAAAATGGCAAAGCTCGGCATGACCGCATCGTTTTTCATTTCGCACATATTCCATTTTGCGGACATTCATTTGAAAAACATTGACCGCTCCGCTGTGCTGGCAATGTCACCGGCTAAAACGGCGCTTGAGCTGGGCACGAATTACACATTCCATCAGGATACGCCTGTGCTTGCCCCGGATATGGCGGAGCTTGTGCGCTGCGCTGAGGAAAGAAAGTCAAAAAGCGGGGAAATAATCGGCAAAGACCAGTGCCTTACGCGTGCTCAGGCACTTGCTGGAATCACAAAAAACGCCGCGTACCAGTACTTGGAGGAGAAATCAAAGGGCACTATAGAAGAAGGAAAAAGAGCTGATTTAGTTGTTGCCGACGCAAAAACGCTGAAGCCGCTTATGACGATAAAGGACGGAATAACCGTAAGCTGCGAAGACTCGTAAATCGCAAATACAAAAAACCAAATAAAACAGTGCAGAACGGGCAAAACGGGGGACGCCATTCCTTGTCCGAAGCAATGGTAAAGGGGAAGTAAAAAAAACGAGTTTTTTTACTTCCCCTTTTATGTTAGTTTTTAAGACTGTTTATCGGAGCTGGAATCCTTCCGCCCCTTTCTATAAACTCCTCGCTTGAGAGACTGCTGACCTTCATTACAGGACCTGAGCCGAGCAGGCCGCCGAACTCTATGGTATCTCCGACCTTTGCTCCCGGAGCCGGGATAATCCTGACAGCTGTCGTTTTTGTGTTTATCATGCCGATAGCCGCTTCATCTGCTATTATCGCGGATATTGTAGATGCCGGCGTATCGCCCGGTATTACTATCATGTCAAGCCCGACCGAGCACACGCAGGTCATTGCTTCAAGCTTTTCTATTGAAAGGCTTCCTGCGCTTGCAGCCGCTATCATGCCGGCATCCTCACTGACAGGTATGAACGCGCCCGACAGGCCTCCGACATAGCTTGACGCCATGACTCCGCCTTTTTTTACCGCGTCGTTTAAAAGAGCGAGCGCGGCGGTTGTGCCGTGGGCTCCGCACTGCTCCAGTCCCATCTCCTCAAGAATATAAGCAACACTGTCGCCTACTGCGGGCGTCGGAGCAAGAGACAGGTCTACTATTCCGAACGGTACGTTAAGCCTGCGCGAAGCCTCCTGTGCAACGAGCTGTCCCATTCTCGTTATCTTGAACGCCGTTTTCTTTATCGTCTCGGCGATAACGCCGAAATCCTCGCCGGCAACCTTTTCAAGCGCGCACTTTACGACGCCCGGTCCGCTTACGCCGACATTTATAACACATTCGCCCTCGCCCTCGCCGTGGAAAGCTCCTGCCATGAACGGGTTATCCTCTACTGCGTTTGCAAACACAACAAGCTTTGCGCAGGCAAAGCCGTTGGTGTCCTTTGTAAGCTCTGCCGCTTCCTTTATTATTCTTCCCATCTGCTTTACCGCGTCCATGTTGATGCCTGCCTTGGTAGAGCCGATATTTACGCTGGAGCAGACTATATCAGTTGACGCGAGCGCCCTGGGTATCGATTCTATAAACACTCTTTCAGCCTTGGTGCAGCCTTTGTGAACAAGGGCACTGTAGCCGCCAATAAAATTGACCCCTGTCGCCTTCGCGGCGCGGTCAAGCGTTTTAGCTATTTTGACGCACGAATCTATATCAGGATTTTTGAGCACCTCAACAAGGTGAGAAACGGGAGTTACGCTTATCCGCTTGTTTATTATTGGTATGCCGAACTGCGCTTCAATATCCTCACCCGTTTTAACGAGATCCTTTGCGTATGTGGTGATTTTATCGTAAATCTTGCTGCACATTACATCAATGTCGCTGTCAGCGCAGCTCATGAGGGAAATACCCATCGTGATTGTCCTCACGTCAAGGTTTTCCTTGTCTATCATATTTATTGTTTCTATTATTTCAAAAGGGTTAATCATATGCTTTCCCCGCCTTTCGCTCAGTCGATGACTCCGTTTAAATCCTGTGCATTGAGCTGAAAATTTCCTCTCTCTGCACGTGTATAGAAAGTCCCGATTCGGTTCCAAGCTGCGAAAGCTCCTCGGAAACAAGGCTTATATTGCTCTCCTCGCTTTCAAACTCAACAAGCATTATCATGCAGAACATCTCCTGCATTATCGTCTGTGAAATGTCGAGAATATTCACCGATTTTTCCGCAAGATATGTGCTTACCTTTGCGATTATTCCCCTGCGATCCTTACCGATAACAGTTATTACAGCTTTCATATTAACCTCCCAATCAGCCGCCTAAGCGGCACCTCTCCAATCACCCTTATATTTTAAAAGAGTGTACCGCACATTTGCGCAAATTACACCCCTTTATATAATAATCAGCTTAATCTTTGCCTTACCGCCTCGTACATCAGAATTCCCGCCGCAACAGACGCATTGAGCGATGACACTCTTCCGTACATGGGAACAGACGCTAAAAAGTCGCATTTTTCCCTGACAAGCCGGCTTATGCCGTCACCCTCGCTGCCTATCACTATGCCGATACTTCCCCTCAGGTCGACGCTGTACATACTTTCACCGTCCATGTCCGCACCTGTTATCCACAGCCCCTTTTCCTTAAGCGTGTCGATTGCGGACGCTATGTTCGTAACCTTGCATATGTTGACATATTCAACGGCTCCGGCAGACGTCTTGGCGACTATCTCATTAACCGGCGCGCTGTTTCTTTTCGGAATTATCACACCGTGTGCTCCGGCGCAGTTTGCCGTCCTTATTACAGCTCCGAGATTATGGGGGTCGGAAATTTTATCACATATCACAACAAACGGCTTTTCGCCGCGGCTCTCGGCATACGACAAAATGTCGTCTATCGTCTTGTACTCGGTCTGCGACACGTATGCCACCACGCCCTGATGGTTCTCATGACCCGACAGTTCGTCAAGCTTTATCTTATCCACCTCGGACACCGGTATTTTCGCCTGCCTTGCCGCCTTTATAAGTGCTGTCAGACTGCCCTCCGATTTGCCCTTTTTGACAAGTATCTTGTCAATATCCCTGCCCGAGCGTATGGCTTCAAGCACAGGATTTCTTCCGATAATTTTATCGCTCAAGACGATTCCTCCGTTTATCTGTCAAAGAACTTGTCGTGAATAGCGACAACTGCTCTTTCCGCGTCCTTCTTATCAACCAGCACGGAAATCTTGATTTCCGATGTAGCTATCATGTTAATGTTTATGTGCTCGTTGTAGAGTGCCTCGAACATCTTTGAAGCAACGCCTACATTGTTTACCATGCCTGCGCCGACGATTGAAACCTTGGACACGTCCTTAGTCCACTTTATCTCCTCAGCGTTTATAACAGAAACGTTATCGTTTAAAACCTCAAGTGCCTTTTCAAGGTCGCCCTCTGTCGTTGTGAAGCTTATATCCTTATTCTTGCCGTTGCCTATTGACTGAATTATAAGGTCAACGCCGATCCCGTTCTTTGAAAGAAGCGAGAATATCTGAAACGCCTTGCCCGGTGTATCCTCAACGCCGCAAAGCGCTATTCTTGCGCAATCGTTATCCCTTGTTACTCCTCTGACTAACATCTTCTCCACTTGATCTACCTCCTTGACATACGTACCTTCGTTATTGTTCAAGCTTGATTTTACCGCAAGCTTAACATTGTATTTCTTAGCCAGCTCAACACTGCGGTTATGCAGTACGTTCGCCCCGAGTGACGCGAGCTCAAGCATCTCGTCATACGAAATCTCGTCAAGCTTGCGCGCCGATTTTACGAATCTCGGATCGGCCGTATAAACGCCGTCAACATCCGTATATATCTCGCATATATCCGCGTTAAGCGCCGCAGCAAGTGCTACGGCGGACGTGTCCGAGCCGCCTCTGCCGAGCGTCACTATATCCTCATACTTATTTAAGCCCTGGAACCCGGCAACAATTACTATCCGCCTTTTGTCAAGCTCGTTTTCTATCCTGCTCGTCTTTATCTCGTGAATACGTGCGGCGCCGTATGTGGAATTTGTCATAAATCCTGCCTGCCAGCCCGTCATTGAAACAACGGGGAATCCAAGCTTCTCTATCGCCATAGCAAGCAGAGCGATAGAAATCTGCTCGCCTGTTGACAAAAGCACATCCATCTCACGCTTTGACGGATGGTCGTTTATCTCCATCGCCTTTTCAATAAGGTCGTCAGTAGTGTCTCCCTGTGCAGACACAACTACCACTACGTTGTTGCCCTTTTTGTACGCGTCCGTAACACGTCTTGCAACATTCATAACGCGCTCAGCGTCCCTGACGCTCGTGCCGCCATATTTCTGAACTATCAATCCCAATCCCATTTTCTGACCTCCATTTTTATTGCTCCGCCGGATATGAAACAACAGCTCCTACATTGTCGATATCAAGTATCCGACATCTCCAGCCGTTTTCAATCCGGTCAAAATACTCGTTCATACCCGACATAAAGCTCCTGCCGTCAGTGTTTATTAAAGACACTATTGTCGGTCCTGAGCCGCTTAGGTATGTAGCAAGCGAGCCAAGTTCGTATGACTTTTCAAATATTTTGCCCATGCCTTCAATATATTCCTCCCTGTACGGCTGGTGCATTCTGTCCTCGCACGCCGTCCGTAGAAGATCATACCTTTCATTTATAAGAGCCGCTGTGAGCATAGCCGCTCTTGAAACATTATACACGCAGTCCGGCTTTGAAAACGATTCAGGTACGACCGTCCTTGATTTTCGGGTGGCAACATAGTATTCCGGTATCATCGCCGCGAACTTCAAGCCGCCCGTAAGCTTGTGTGTCGTATGGTATATGTGCTTTCCCTCACGCACCGCCGTACAAAAACCTCCATACAGGGCCGGTGTTACATTGTCGGGGTGTCCCTCAAGCTCAGCCGCAAGATCGAGTATAGTACCGTAGTCAAGCGGCCTGCCGGCGAGAACATTTGCTCCGAGCATTCCGGCTATTATGCAGGCGCTGCTGCTGCCGAGACCTCTCGTCATAGGTATGCTGCTGTTTTGAACAATTTTTATCCCCTTGGGAGCATAGCCAACCTTATCAAAAACCACTTTCATCGACCGGTAAATAAGATTGTTTTCATTTGAGGAAACAAAACTCTTGCTTCCCCGAGTAACAATCGTTAAACCGCCGTCAGTCTCCGTAACACCTATAGTGTTGTAAAGTGCGAGAGCAACTCCGAGGCTGTCAAAGCCCGGGCCCATGTTGGCGCTTGTCGCGGGGACTTTTACCTTTATCATCAATTCATCACTCTTATCGCCGACATCACGCCGCCGGCTTCTTTTATTTTATCCTGTATCTCGCTTTCGAAAACAGGCTTCGTTATGAACACAAGCTCACCGCCTGCGTCCGAAAGCTCCTCGCCGACCTCAAACACGTCCTTTGCCCTGCTGTCAGCTGCGGCTCTTATGAAATAAGCAAATTTCTTCTCTGACGGCGGAAGCATAAAGTTTTCCTTTACATCAGACCACGCTATCTTTTTACTGCGGTCGCTGTGCTTTACGGCGTCGATAACGTCCGCTACAACGGCGCTCGCCGTAGGAAGCTTCCCTGCGCCTCTTCCGTAAAACATA
>CALXSX010000087.1 GCA_944391265.1 uncultured Clostridia bacterium
GTACGCTCTCGCGTTTGAGAGCCGAACATCTTTCTCCGCTTATTGTGCCGGGATTGGCTTCTACAGTGAAGTCGGCACCGCTGTCTACATTAAATATATCCTTTATTCCGCGTATAAGGCGGACAAGCTGCTCAGAATTGAGCGCAGTCGGAGTTCCTCCGCCAATAAAAACGGTATCGGCGGCGGCATATCTGTACCTCTCCGCTTCCTTCAGGACGGCATTTATATATTCATCCGCCGCGTCTGTCCTGCCTGCATACGACGCAAAGTCACAGTACCTGCACTTTTTTACGCAAAAGGGTATGTGAATATATAGACCGTATTTGCCTGACAATATCTCACGTCCTTTCGGATAAACGAAGTTTATTCTTTTTCCACATAAAGATTATTAGTCTGCATACCTATCGCCTTGCCGAGAATTCGTATATTTTTGAATTCCTCAGCGGTGTAAACCATAGGCGGATATTTCGGATTGGCAGATACGAGTGTTATCACATCTCCAACCTTATAAACGCGTTTCAGCGTCGCCTCATCATCTATAATGACTGCCGCTATCTCTCCGTTTTCAACTTCGCACTGTTCCTTGATTAAAACAACATCTCCGTCGTATATGCGCGCGTTAATCATGCTGTCGCCATTGGCAATGAGGCAAAAATCAGCCTTTGTATCGGCTACAAGTGTGTATTCATCATACATCTCTCTGCAAAACAAGGGTTTGCCGCACGCAATCTCGCCGAGTATCGGTATCTCGCGAAGCTGCGGTTTAAAAACATTGTCAAGCCCGAGTGAAAGCACATCATCACGGCTTTCCTCCTCGTCGCTGTCCCAGCCGATAAGGTACGATTCCTTGCACCCGAACACCTTTGCAAGCTTTGATATAGTGGAGAGTTTTATATTTTGTATTTCTCCGCTTTCATATCGCTGCAGTGTGGCATCGCTCACTCCAACCTTTTTTGACAGTTCCGCAAGCGTGTAGCCGTTTTTAAGCCGCATGGCCTTTATCCTTTCATTTTTTCTTTTTGGTGTCTTTTCTGACATTACTTACACCTCCGCTTCTATCGTATTTAAGTCATTATCAAAGCTATTATAACATCATTTTACGTAATATGCAACAGTTTTTTAAAATTTTTTCAAAAAATTACATAAAACGTATTGACAAGATTATTTTTTTGTGATATTATGATAATGCAAAAATTGCATTTTACGTAATTTGCTGAACAATGGAGGAATTAAAACAATATGACAGATGACAAAATGTTTTTAGACACTCCGCTCCTTATGGCGTATGTTCCCCCGGAGATAAAAAATCCGCGCAGTTTTGCAGATAAAACCGGGGTTTCGCTTTCTAAAGCCAAAATCATTTTAGGTGGCAAAAATTCATGCTCCCTTACATATAAGGATATAAACGCCATTGTAAGAAAGCTGAACATACCTTATGACGATGCGGAAAAAATTTTTTTTGGGTAAAATATTACGTTTTACGTAATTAAGGAGGTTTTTATGATTTATTCAAACACAAGCGAAGCCGCTCTCGCGGCTCTGGAAAGAGCAAGAACAGGAAATTTCGGGCTCGATGAAGAGATTACTCGTACTGAGGAGGATTATGATGAAACAGATGACAGCGAACGCGGATAACTGCATTATTTTAAAAGATCTGACGCCACACAGGCAGAAAAAGGACAAGTCATATCTTTGCCTTTGCAGGCTTTGCGGCAGGAAATTTATCAGAAGCTCAAGATGGCTTTTTTACGGTCACTCTGACTGCGGATGCGCAGAAGGAAAAAACATCAAAAACGTAAAGCTCGCTGACTATGCCATACGGTCGCTTGACCGCGATTCAAAGCGAAGGCTCAGGAGCAAAATCGCAAAGATGAACAACGCAAAGCTTCTGACGGTTTTTGACAAAGTTTATATTGAAAACAAGCCGGTAAACGAATACACGGCAGTATCAAATTATATGAGCCTTTCAAGCCTTTACAGAATGAGAATGAAAATCGTAAGGATATTTAATGCGTCAAAGGCGTACATTGAAAAAAACGAATCGGAGGACAATAAACAATGTATATAACAAAAGCAATTGAAACAGCAAAAATTTTAAATCCGGATGAGTACACAGTGGAGGAGTATATAATGTGGTGCAACGAACTGTCCTGCGACCTCTTTCTTAACTATGACAAAAAATTCAAAACTCTGACCACTCACTCAGGCGGCGAAATAGCCCTGCCGGAGAACGTTACCATTTACATGATAGAAAAAATAACCGTTGACGGCAGGGAAATAAAGAAAACAGACCTTTATGATTTTGCGAACCTGTACACCTATTCGGTCAGGGGAAGAAATGTTCTGAAAGTTCCTTCCGGTTCAGTGAGCTGCGAGGTCGTGTATCAGGAGCCGTACACACCTATAAGATGCATTGACTGCGACGTTTCTGTTACGGCGTCAGGCAATATGTTTTCCTGCGAGGACATAGGCATTTACGCCGGCGATACGCTGACTGTGAAAACAGACAGCTCAGAGTATGAAATACACGTCATTTCCATATCTGATGACGGATACAGATACAGCGGAAACACTCTTCCCGGCGGCACCTACAACTGCAATATCAAGCGGCTGATACAGGAGAAAACAGTCTGCGACGCACCGTTTGACTATATGTACATAGATTTTCTTATCGCCAAGTCGTGCCTGTATTCCGGAAATTCAAACGGTTATTCAAACCATATTGCGGCATACTCAGCGAAGCTGGCGGAATATGCAAGCTTTATTTCCAGGAGAAAAGGTCATCGGACGCGCAAATTCATCAACTGGTATTAAAGCAGCTTTGCAAACATATTATAAAGGTAAGAAAACATTGGGGGAGGTATGTAAAATGCTGCGTTCTTATGAGCTAAGGCAAAAAGAGGTAATAAACATAAAGACCGCTTCAAGGCTCGGATATGTCGACGACGTCGATATTGATTTTGACAGCGGCAAAATATGCGGCATTGTGGTGCCAAAGCATCGGTTTTTTCTTTTTCACAGGGAGGACTACGTAATACCGTGGGAAAACATCGTTCAGGTAGGTGACGAGCTGATACTCGTTGACTTTGCCGAACAAAGCGCTGTCTGACACGCTATGCTTGTGCACAATGCGGTCATACGCACTTGTAAATAAATTATAAATTATTGCACTTTTCAAATTGACATTTTGCGCTAAAGGTGGTATTATATATGTAATATACTGCCTGATATGCTTCATGGCAGTCAGCACGAAAGGATTTGTTAAAATGAAGGATAATTACAAAGTAGGTATAATAGGAGCCACAGGCATGGTTGGTCAGCGTTTTATCACGCTTCTTCACGACCACCCGTGGTATGACATAACAGTTCTTGCAGCGTCTGCAAGAAGCGCCGGAAAAAAATACAAAGATGCTGTCGGCGCAAAGTGGGCTATGGACGAAGATATCCCTGAAAAGGTAGCGGACATGGTCGTTATGAATGCATCGGAAGACATAGAAAAAATAGCTTCGATGGTTGACTTTGTTTTCTGTGCCGTAGATATGAAAAAGGACGAGATAAAGGCCCTTGAGGAAGCGTATGCAAAGGCAGAGTGCCCTGTTATTTCAAACAACTCAGCAAATCGCCACACGCCCGATGTTCCTATGATAATCCCGGAGATTAACGACGACCACGCAGAAATCATAAACGCTCAGAGAAAAAGACTCGGAACAAAGAGAGGCTTTATTGCAGTAAAATCAAATTGCTCGCTGCAAAGCTACGTTCCGGCTATTCATCCTCTTATGAAATACGGCGTAACTAAAGTGCTCGCAACAACCTATCAGGCTATATCCGGAGCAGGAAAAACCTTTGAAACATGGCCGGAAATGCTCGATAACATAATACCGTTCATCGGCGGAAAAAAAAAAAAAAGCGAGATAGAACCGCTCAAGATTTGGGGAAAAATCGAAGGCGACAAAATAGTTGATGCCGATTCTCCGTCAATTACAACGCAGTGCATAAGAGTTCCTGTCTCAAACGGGCACACAGCCGCTGTTTTTGTTAGCTTTGAAAACAAGCCTTCAATAGACGAAATAAAAAAGGCGTGGGCTGATTTCAGCGGCGCTCCGCAGAAGCTTGGCCTTCCTCATGCACCAAAGCAGTTTATACACTACTTTGAAGAGGATGACAGGCCTCAGGCTAAGCTTGACAGAATGCTTGAGGGCGGAATGGCAGTATCTGTCGGCAGACTACGCCCGGACACTCAGTACGATTACAAATTTGTATGTCTTTCACACAACACCTTAAGAGGCGCTGCGGGCGGAGCCGTGCTCATGGCTGAGCTGCTCACAGCAAAGGGATATCTTGACTAAAACAACGCGGAAAGGACTGGTATTTATGAAAAAAGCACCTTTTGTCGGTTCGGGAGTTGCGATAATAACCCCGTTTATCGGAGATAAAATCAATTTTGACGCACTCGGCCAGATTATCGAGGACCAGATAAGCGGCGGAACGGATGCAATCATCATTTGCGGCACAACGGGCGAAGCTTCCACCATGCCGGACGAGGAGCATCTGTCCGCAATAAAATATGCGATAGACAAAGTTGCCGGCAGGATACCGGTAATAGCCGGAACAGGCAGCAACGACACGCACCATGCCATAAACCTTTCAAAAAAGGCTGAGGAGTACGGAGCTGACGGCATACTCACCGTTACGCCGTATTACAACAAAACAACGCAAAAAGGCCTTGTTTCTCATTTCACGCAGATAGCGGAGTCGATAAGCATACCTGTTATTCTTTACAACGTCCCGTCAAGAACAGGTATGTCTATAAGCGTAGATACGCTAAAGGAGCTCGTAAAAGTGCCGAACATCGTGGCAATAAAAGAGGCGAGCGGAGATATTGGCTACTGTGCGAAGGTCGCTGCACAGGTCCCTGAAATTGTAATATACTCCGGAAACGATGATATGATTGTTCCGATTATGAGCCTTGGCGGCAAGGGAGTGATTTCCGTTCTCGCGAACGTCATGCCGAAGGAGGCGCACGACATATGCAGCCTTTTCCTTGAGGGCAGGGTTCAGGAATCAAGGGAGCTTCAGCTTAAGCTCTTGAAGCTTATAAATGCGCTGTTTATCGAGGTAAATCCCATACCGGTTAAAACGGCAATGAACCTTCTCGGCTACGCGGCAGGCAATCTGCGCGCACCGCTTTGCGACATGTCTGAGGCAAATCTCGAAAAGCTTAAGGCGGCAATGACCGAGACCGGGCTTAATATTAAATAACAAAATGGGCTGTGAGAAAAGCGATATTTTTTCACAGCTCATCTTTTAAACGAAAGGCTTTATAATTATGAAAATTTACAGAAATTTTTTTGAACTTATAGGAAACACGCCGCTCATGGAGCTTTGCTGCTATGAGCAGAAGTTCGGTGTACAGGCCAAAATTTTAGCAAAGCTTGAATTATTTAACCCCGCCGGAAGCATAAAGGACAGAGCCGCGGCCTATTTGATAAACGAAGCGGAAAAGGCGGGAAAGCTTAAACGCGGGTCTGTCATAATCGAGCCTACAAGCGGGAATACGGGTATAGGTCTTGCGGCATATGCTGTGTCAAAGGGCTACAAAGTGATGCTGACAATGCCAGACACAATGAGCGTTGAGAGAATAAATCTGCTCAAGGCGTACGGTGCAGAAATCGTTCTTACGCCCGGAGCAGAGGGCATGGCAGGCGCAATAAAAAAAGCTGATGAGCTCAACGGCAGTATTGAAGGCTCATTCATTCCCGGACAGTTTGATAACCCGTCAAACGCAAAGGCGCATTTTGAAACAACAGGACCTGAGATATGGCGCGACACTGACGGAAAGGTCGATATACTCGTATCTTCTGTCGGCACAGGCGGCACTCTCACCGGTACCGGCAGGTACCTCAAATCGAAAAATAAGGACGTGACGGTCGTAGCCGTTGAGCCTGCGTCATCAGCTGTGCTGTCAGGCTCGCAAAAAGGCCCGCATAAGATACAGGGCATAGGTGCAGGGTTTGTTCCGAAGGTTCTTGACGTATCGGTCATAGACGAAATTATTCCGGTTTCCGATGATGATGCATATGCCTGCGGCAGAGCTGTCGCACAAACGGAAGGCATTCTTGTCGGCATATCCTCCGGTGCGGCGCTTGCAGCTGCAAAAAAGCTTTCCGAAAGAGAAGAAAATAAAGGCAAAAACATAGTTGTGATTTTCCCGGATACCGGAGAACACTATTTGTCTGTGCCGGATTATTTTTAAATTTATAACAAAATTAAAGTGTTATTTTATCTATATCGTTTAAAATTAGGCAAAGTATCTTGACAAAACCTAAAAAAAATGCAATAATATACTGTAAACATATAATGGGTTGGTTTGAGCTAAATCATCCATATTTTTGAAAGGATGTTCACCTTGGAAGAAACAAACAACATTTCCAAAACATACAATCCGGCGGAGTTCGAGGATAAAATCTACGCGAAATGGGTGGAAAACGGATATTTCCACGCTGAGCCGAACAAGGATAAAAAGCCTTTTACTATTGTTATTCCGCCGCCGAATGTTACAGGGCAGCTCCACATGGGACACGCCCTTGACGAAACGCTTCAGGATATACTTATCAGATATAAAAGAATGCAGGGCTATGAAGCGCTGTGGGTTCCGGGCACAGACCATGCCGGAATCGCAACTCAGATAAAGGTTGAGGAAAGCCTCAGGGTAAACGAGGGGCTTACAAGATATGACCTCGGCAGAGAAAAATTTCTTGAACGCGTCTGGGACTGGAAGAAGAAGTTCGGAGACAGAATTATAAATCAGCTTAAGAAAATCGGCTCATCGTGTGACTGGGACCGTGAGCGGTTCACGATGGACGAGGGCTGCTCAAAGGCTGTCAAAGAGGTTTTCGTAAACCTTTACAACAAAGGTCTTATCTATCAGGGCTCCAGAATAATAAACTGGTGTCCGCACTGCATTACGGCACTTTCCGACGCGGAGGTTGAGCACGCGGAGCAGGCAGGTCATTTCTGGCATATAAAATACCCGGTAAAGGACAGCAATGAATATGTTGTAATCGCTACCACAAGACCTGAAACAATGCTCGGAGATACTGCCGTTGCGGTAAATCCTGACGATGAAAGATATAAAAATATCATAGGAAAAACACTTATTTTACCTCTTGTCGGAAGAGAAATCCCGATAATCGCCGATGAATATGTCGACAAGGAATTCGGAACAGGCTGTGTAAAAATAACGCCGGCGCACGATCCCAACGACTTTGAAGTGGGAGCACGTCATAATCTTGAACAGATAAAGGTTATGAACGATGACGCGACAATGAACGCATATGCCGGAAAATACGAGGGTATGGATCGCTACGAATGCCGTAAGGCTATGGTAAAGGACCTCGATGATGCAGGACTTCTCGTAAAGGTTGAGGATCACTCGCACAACGTAGGTCAGTGCTATCGCTGCGGGACTACGGTTGAGCCTATCATATCAAAGCAGTGGTTTGTAAAAATGAAGCCGCTTGCAAAACCGGCTATAGACGCTGTTAAAAACGGCGAAACGAAGTTCGTTCCGGAGCATTTTGAAAAGGTTTATTTCCACTGGCTTGAAAATATACGTGACTGGTGTATATCGCGTCAGCTTTGGTGGGGGCACAGGATACCTGCATTCTACTGCGATGACTGCGGTGAGATTGTAGTAACAAAGGACGATGAGGCGTTTTGCCCCAAATGCGGCAAAAAAATGCGCCAGGATCCCGACACACTTGATACATGGTTCAGCTCCGCGCTCTGGCCGTTTTCCACACTCGGCTGGCCGGACAAGACACCGGAGTTTGAATATTTCTATCCCACAAGCGTGCTTGTGACAGGCTACGATATTATTCCGTTCTGGGTAATGAGAATGATGTTCTCCGGTATTGAGCACACAGGTCAGGTCCCGTTTAGCAAAGTATTCATACACGGGCTCGTTCGTGACAGCCAGGGCCGCAAAATGAGTAAATCTCTCGGCAACGGCATAGACCCGCTTGAAATAATCGACAAATACGGAGCAGATGCGCTCAGGTTTACGCTTGCAACCGGAAACGCTCCCGGAAACGATATGCGTTTTTACATGGAAAGAGTTGAATCAAGCCGCAATTTTGCAAACAAGATTTGGAACGCGTCAAGATTCACCCTTATGAATATCAACATAAAGGAAAACAAGCTCCCTGATTTGTCAGCGCTTGAGCTTTCCGATAAGTGGATATTGTCAAGATACATGAAAACGGTCAAGTCGGTAACAGATAACCTCGATAAATTCGAGCTCGGTATCGCTCTGTCCAATCTTTACAGCTTCATATGGGACGATTTCTGTGACTGGTACATCGAGCTTGTCAAAACAAGGCTTTTTGATAAGGAAAGCGAAAGCGGCGTAGCGGCACAGTATGTTTTGACATACGTGCTTTCAAACACTATGAAACTTCTGCACCCGTTTATGCCGTTCATAACCGAAGAAATATGGCAGCATCTTCCCCACACCGGTGAAAGCATAATGATAAGTCCGTGGCCCCAGTACGATGAATCGCTCGTGTTCTCCTCTGAGGAGGAACAAATGCAGCTCATCATGGACGCCATATCCGCTGTCAGGAACAGGCGTCTTGAGATGAACGTGCCTCCCTCAAAAAAGGCACAGATGATACTCGTTACAAAGCGCCTTGATATATTTAACGCCGGCGTACCGTTCTTTGAAAAGCTCGCCTCGGCTTCTGCCGTAACGGTGACTCAAAACAAGGACAGCGTGCCGGATGGCGCAGTCAATATAGTGGTGGCTGAGGCTGAAATATTCCTGCCAATGTCGGAGCTTGTCGACCGTGACAAGGAAATAGAGCGGCTTACGGCTGAGAAGAAAAAGCTTGAAGCAGAGATAAAAAGAGTGGAGGGCAAGCTTTCAAACAAGGGATTTGTTGATAAAGCCCCCAAAAATATTGTTGATGAAGAGAGAGCCAAGGGCGAGAAATATCAGGCAATGCTTGATAAGGTTCTTGAAACTCTTTCTGCATTATAAAATCAGAGAAGCTCGTAAATGTCTTATGCGAAATTCTTTTTGGCAAAAGTAGTGTTTACACTTTCCCCTATATAAAGTGTGGGTATGAGATTTGTCAGGCGGAGTCAGCGTTTGATGTTAACGTTTCTCAGAAATATTGCTGTCGGTAAATATTTTTCCGGTATGCATTGTGAGGTTTATGGTTCCCGGTTCAACGGGCAGTTCCGGGGAGGATAATCCGAACATCATTCCTTACGGATATTTATACGGGCAAAACATAAAAAAGATTGTTAAAAGAGAGATCTTGAAACAGTCTTTTTTAGTGTAGTTTTTAAACAGGTGAGGGAATATATTTGAAAGAGTATTTAAAGGGAATGTATGATGGTATACCGATATGTCTCGGTTATGTTTCAGTATCGTTTGCGTTTGGTCTTATGTGTTCAAGCGGAGGCCTGTCAGCGCTCGTCTCGGTCATAATATCAATGACAAATCTCACAAGCGCCGGTCAATTTGCAGGCCTTGACATAATAAAGTCTGGCGGCGGTCTTTTTGAGCTTGCATTTGCAACTTTTATAATAAATTTAAGGTACCTTCTGATGTCACTGTCACTGTCGCAGAGAATAGACCCAAAAATAAGCCTGCCAGGGCGGCTTATAATGTCATTCGGAATAACTGACGAGATATTTGCTCTTTCAATGCAGCAAAACGGCAGCATAACATTTAAATATTTTGTAGGTCTGATGACACTGCCATATATCGGCTGGGCGGGCGGAACATTCCTGGGAAGCTTTGCAAGCAGTGTTTTGCCTGAGCAAGTGCGGCTCGCGCTCTCAATCGCGATATATGCCATGTTCATCGCTATAATCATACCACCGTCCAAAAAATCACGGCCTGTGCTGTTCGTAGTCCTGACATCAATTGCAGTCAGCATAGCGCTTCATGTCATACCTGTGCTTAAACAGCTTTCAAGCGGCTGGCTTATAATAATTTCAACTTTCATAGCAGCGTCGCTCGGAGCATATCTCTACCCGGAAAAGGAGGACGAAAAATGAAAATTGCAGCTTCCATCATTATAATGGGTGCAGTCACGTATGCAATAAGACTCCTCCCGCTCACGTTTTTCAGGCGCCGGATAAAAAATCCTTACATAAAATCGTTCTTGAATTTTGTGCCGTTCGCTGTTCTCGGGGCAATGACATTCCCGGACGTATTCACATCTGCCGGAAGCGTCGGCGCATCGCTTGCCGGGCTTGCCGCTGCGCTCGTTCTCTCATATATGGAAAAAGGCCTGCTGACGGTGTCGGCAGCAGCATGCGCTGCGGCCTTTGCAGCAGACCTGATCATAAGGGTTATATAACTCATTCATCAAGAAGCGCGGCGCTCTCGTCCCCGGATATTTTTTCAACATCTCTGAGCTTTCTTCTGATAGCGTTAGACCTTGTCCCAACGAGCGCATCAAGGTCGCTGTCTATCTGACCGAGCTTCTTTTTCGTTTTTTCAAGTATTTCGGCAAATTTGTCGAACTCTGTCCTCACAGCGCCGAGAATCTTCCATACCTCTGCGCTCCTTTTTTGTATTGCCAGGGTTCTGAATCCCATTTGCAGGCTGTTCAGCATCGCGGCCATAGTGCTGGGCCCGGTGACATTTATATGAAAATCACGTTGCAGCGTTTCAACAAGCCCGAGCTTTAGCACCTCAGCATAAAGCCCCTCGAACGGGAGGAACATTATACCGAAATCAGTCGTGTCGGGCGGAGATATGTATTTGGTTCTGATATCCTTAGCGAATGCCTTTATCCTCGCCGTAAGCTCGTTTTGCGCCGCTTTTATCTCGTCGCCGGTTCCGCTTTCGTAAGCGTCCATCAGCTTAATATAGCAATCTGCCGGAAATTTCGAGTCTATCGGAAGATAAACAGGCTTTTCACCGTTACCGGGCAGTTTTACGGCAAACTCCACAACTGCACTGCTTCCCGGAACTGTAGCAAAATTAGTCCTGTACTGCTCAGGGGCCAGTATCTCACTGAGTATTGAACCAAGCTGGATTTCTCCGAGTATTCCCCTTGTTTTCACATTTGACAGCACCTTTTTAAGGTCGCCCACTCCAGTCGCGAGCGTCTGCATCTCACCGAGTCCCTTATAGACCTCGGCAAGCCTGTCGTTTACGAGCTTAAACGATTCTGTCATCTTCGTCTCAAGTGTTTTTTGCAGCTTCTCGTCAACCGTAACGCGCATTTGTTCAAGCCGTTCGTTATTATCCTTTCTTATTGCATTAAGATTTTCATTTATTGACCTTCGCAGGTTCTCAAGCTTTTGCTCATTTGTCTGCTCAAGAGTCAGGAACCGTGATTCAAGATTTTTGAGCTGTCCGGAAACAACGTCGGCATTTGAGCGCTGGCCCTGCTCAACCGTTTTCCGTATCTCATCAAGCTGTCTGCCCTGGAGCTCGCTTATATCCCTTTGATTTTTCGACACGATGTCGGATACGGTTTTTAGCTCGTTTTTAACCGTATCGTTTCCGCTGTTTCTGCCGGTGATCAGTACAATGAGCAAAATCAGTACAGCTATCTGCAGTATGGCTAATATATAAAGCATTTTACACAATCTCCCATAATTCAAAAGAGCCTGCCTCCATGGCAAACTCTTTTATTTATTTTATCTACATTCTTTCAACTGTCTCGATACCAAGCAGCGCAAGCGCCGACTTAATTGTTCTTACTGAAACATCAACGAGCGCAAGTCTTGCTTTTTTAAGCTCAGGGTCAACGTCTGACCTGAGTATCGGGTGCGTGTTGTAAAACTTGTTGAAAAGCTTGGCAAGGTTAGTAACGTACCTGTTAACGTAAAACGGCTCGTATTTTTCGGCGCTTGATACAACCGCATCACCGTAGGAGCAAATATGCTTAATAAGCTCATACTCCTCATCAGATGTAAGAAGCGAAAAATCAGCTCCGTCAAATCCAGTATCTGCTCTTCTCAATATGCTTCTGCCTCTGGCGTAGGTATACTGCACATAAGGTCCGCTCTCTCCCTCAAAATCGAGCATAGTGTCCCATGAAAAT
Organism: uncultured Clostridia bacterium; assembly: GCA_944391265.1. Lineage (GTDB taxonomy): Bacteria > Bacillota > Clostridia > UBA1381 > UBA1381 > RGIG9115. The sequence goes on from CALXSX010000087.1 coordinate 12,081, forward strand.
ACAATATCCTTCTCCCTGTTATTCTTGAGAAACGCATATAAAACAGCGCCTATACCCACCTTTTGGGCGACAGTCTGAGGATCTTCTATATCGGGGCTGTTCGCCTTGATTATACCGAGGGTTTTAGAAACGGATTCATTAAGCACATCCTCAAGAAATACAACGTCTCCCTCTCTTGTGGAAAGCTTTTTATCAGGAAATTTCACAAGTCCGAAACCAACATGCTTGCAGTCTTTTGCCCAGTCACCGCAAAGCTTTTGGAGCACTGCAAATATCTGCCTGAAATGGAGCGCCTGAGGTGTTCCGACAACGTATATGTTTCTGTAAAAATTGTATGTTCTGTGCCTGTATATAGCCGCCGCAAGGTCACGGGTTGCGTATATCGTCGTACCGTTTGATTTTAGAATCATGCACGGCGGCATACCCTCATCCGACAAATCTACGACCTTTGCTCCCTCGCTCTCGACAAGAAGTCCCTTGTCGGACAGCATCTGTACTACCTCGTCCATCTTATCGCTGTAGAAGCTCTCACCATTATAAGAGTCAAAGGTGATGTTAAGCATCTTGTAAACCTTTTCAAACTCAACAAGACTTATTTCGCGGAAATATTTCCAAAGCTCAGTAGTCTCCTTGTCCCCTTCTTCAAGAAGCCTGAAATACTCCCTCGCCTCATCTTCAAGAGACGGGTCCTTTTTCGCTTCTTCATGGAACTTGACATATATTTTTAGCAGTTCCTTTATTGGGTCTTTTTCGATTACCTTTGGATCTCCCCACCTTTTGTATGCGCTTATCAGCTTTCCGAACTGCGTTCCCCAGTCACCGAGATGGTTTATTTTAACGGTATCATAACCGAGAAATCTGTAAATTTTTTCAAGGCTGTTTCCGAGCGCAGTTGAAAAAAGGTGACCGATGTGAAACGGTTTTGCTATATTCGGCGATGAAAACTCAACAAGCACTGTTTTGCCCTTACCCATATCGGACTTTCCGTAATCGTCACCGAGCTGCGTTATTTCCTCAAGCTGTATCTTCGCATATCCGCCTCTTGAGTAGAAGAAGTTCAAATATCCCCCGGCGGCCTCCGCCTTTTCAAGAAAATCAAGCTTCGGGAATGACTCTGCAAGCTCCTGCGCTATCGCAGCCGGTGATTTTCTCATAATTTTAGCAAGCGGAAAACAGGGAAATGCAACATCCCCCATTTTCGGATCCGGGGGCGTTTCCATAGCGCCGAGAATAACAGGTTCGTCAAGGCTTGTTATCTCCGATATTTTTTCTGCTACTTTCTTTTTAAAATCCATTTTATCTATCTCCGTTACTTAGTTTACTCGTATCTACCAGCGGCGATGCCGATTCGTCAGCTGCTGCGCGTCCTCCGCCGCGGTGATGATGATGGCTGTGGTGGTGATGGCTGTGGCGGTGATGGCTGTGGCGGTGATGATCCCCTTCTATGTCACTGTCAACTGAAGCCGGACATATAAACTTCACCCAAACTTCTCTGCTTTGCTGTGCATATAGCAGGCATGCAAACACGAGCGCATCCGATATAAAGATTGTAACCGTTTTTTTCAGCCACCAGTCGGGCACTCCATTTCCTCTGTAAAAATAATACACTACAGCGGGCACAAAACACGATAGAATGACCTGAGCCGCAAAATAAACAACCGTTTTCTTCCTGTCCGTATCAAAATACTGCCCTATAGAAAACCATATAAACGCGCTTAAATAATTATAAAACAATGTATCAGGATTCCTTGAAATCCACTGCATATGATTGAACATCATGTTCTGTGTTCTCTGAAACTGTGAAAAATCAAAAGAAAAGCTTCTGGCTGCAATACTTTGGAATAGCCATGTGAAAATCCAGAAATTTCCCAAAAGGAAAATAATGCTGAGAGCATAGCAGCTTCTTTTTATTCCAATGCGTCTGCTTTTCATATCTTTAAACGGATACATCAAAACCATAACCAAAACAACGTGTGCTATACCCAAAGAGCAATACGCTAAATTTGAAATGTTAATATACCCCTTTTGGCGAGCGTTTACCGCTCCCATAATCACCTTTCCGACATCGGTCAAATGGCCCACTATATATGCAACCCCGGCCGCAAAAGCTAAAAACATCAGCAACGTTATAACTGTCCTGATTTGATTATTGTCACTTCTCAAATAAAACTTCCCTTTCCGACGTTAATTAAAGCTTTTTTCATTCATACATTAGATATTATACCATAATATTTTTATTTTTCAATATACGAGCCGAAAAATATCGCATTTTTACAAAAATATTTTTTATTTATTCGACATTTTTTTCATAAGCTCAAAAATCTTGGCGCAAGCGTCCGATTTTTTTACAGACTCAAGCGATTTACTCATTCTCGATAAAGCATCTGTGTCACCTACAAGGCTGCACACTGTGTCGTAAAGGTGTTCCGGTGTAAGGTCTTTTTCGCATATTACAACCGCTCCGCCCTTGGATTCTATCTCTCTGGCGTTTTGCTCCTGATGATTTCTGACAACGTTAGGAGACGGTATAAGAACTGACGGCTTTTGCAGTACTGCAAGCTCGCTCACCGTTATTGCGCCGGATCTGCACACGACAAGGTCTGACGCTGCCATGACGGCATCCATGTTGTTTATATACGGAACAATTTCAATATTACTGCCGAGTTCTGTTCCGCTTTCTTTTACTCTTCTGATAACTTCATTGTAATTCCTGTCACCAGTGCCGAAAAGGAGTCGGAACTTTTTTTCTGAAGATATTCTGCCGAGCATCTGTATAACAGCGTCATTTATCCTGTCTGCACCAAGACTTCCTCCAAACACGAGAACAAACGGCTCGTCTGCCGGTATGTTAAGGCTTCGCCTTGCGCTGTCCCTGTCGGCATTTACTATTTCGCCTCTTACGGGATTACCCGTAACAACGCATTTATCCTTTCTCTTCATGTGGTTTACCGTTTCATCAAAGCTGACAGCTACGTAGGTCACATACCTTTCGCTTGCCGTCACTGTGAGTCCGGGATAAACATTCTGCTCATGTATCAGAGCCGGTACCTTTTCCTTATGCGCCGCAAGAGCAACAGGCCCGCTTACATATCCACCCGTACAAACTATGCAGTCCGGCTTGAAGCTTCTTATAAGCTTCCTGCATATCTTTTCGGATTTTCTCAGCTCTGAAAAAACCTTGATGTTTTTAAGCAAATGCTTTCTGTCAAACCCCTCGATATTTATATATTCAATTTTGTACCCTGCCCTCGGAACAAGCTTTTTTTCAAGGCCGCGTTCAGTGCCTATAAAAAGCGCCTCAAAATTCGCATCATGCTCCGCCGCGTATCCGGCTATCGAAAGAGCCGGATTTATGTGGCCGCCCGTACCACCGCCGGCAAAAATAACTCTCATAATCAATACCTTTCCGCCCCGACGGGGCCCTGTATTTTCTTCTAAATTTTTACATGGTCATTTATCGACGCTCTTGAAATGTTAAGCAGTATACCCATCTCAAGAAGCAAAACCATTATTGCCGTACCTCCGTAGCTGAAAAACGGCAGGGAAACACCGGTATTCGGTACGGATGAGCTCGCCACAGCAATGTTCAGAGTCGTTTGTATGGCGACCTGCGCAGTTATTCCTATCGCAAGAAGAGAACCGAATGTATCCGGAGAATTTAGCGCTATCCTCAGTCCGCGCAGTATGAGCAGCGCGAACAGTATTATTATTATCGCCGCACCGAAAAGACCGAGCTCTTCACAGGCAACGGAAAATATAAAGTCATTGTACGGCTCAGGCAAGTATGAATATTTTTGCACACTCCTGCCTATTCCCCTGCCGAAAAGGCCGCCTGAACCCATGGCATACAGCGCCTGAACTATCTGATAGCCGGAGTTTTGCATATCCTCAAAAGGATTTATAAACCTCATAAGCCTTGACAGGCGGTTTGCGTCAAAGAAATAAATAGCTGCAAATCCGGCAGCTCCAAGAAACGGTGATGCAATCACAAACGGAGAAACAGGTGTTCCTGCCGAAAACATTATTAAAATACCTATCGACGCTATTACTATTGTTCCGCTGAGGTGAGGCTCAAGGAGCATCAGCAGCGAAACCGCCGCTATTATCAGTATGAAAAATTTGCAGCCGCTAAGCTTTGAAAGATTGTATTTACCGGATGCCACCATGGCGGAAAAGAGTATTGCTATGCCCGGTTTCATAAACTCCGATGGCTGCAGTTGAAACCCGGGGAGCTGTATCCAGCGTCTTGAGCCGTTAAATTCACGCCCGACGCCCGGTATTGCGACAAGCACAAGCAGAATAAAGCACGCAGCAAAATATATTTTCGCATATTTCTGATAGATATGGTAGTCTATTTTCGACACGAAAACCATACCCACAACGCCTACCGCCGCAAACAAAAGCTGCCTTTTGAAAAAATAAAAGGAGTCATTCTGCTTGGTTGCACCCGACGGAGCAGAAGCTGACAGAAGCATGACTAAACCGATTGCGAGCAGGAGCATTATCAAAAACAAAAAAGTATAATCTATTCCCCTTCTCTGTGTCCGCTCCCTCGGCTTTACAGCCGCCTCGCGGCTTTGCATTATTTTTTTAGACAGCAATATTTTCACCTCTTTTTAAAAAGCTGTTATAACCACATACGACGCCGCGCACAGAATCACCGTAACTGCAGTGAACACGGCAACAATTTTTACCTCTTTCCATCCGCACATTTCAAAATGATGATGTATCGGACTCATTTTAAATATCCTTTTGCCTGTGAGCTTAAACGACGCAACCTGGAGTATAACGGAAAGGGCCTCAAAAAAGAACACAAAACCGACAACTATCAGATATAGCTGCATTTCGAGTGCAATCGCCATAGCGGCAACAGCGCCGCCGAGAAACAGCGATCCTGTATCACCCATAAACACCTTTGCCGGATATTTATTATATATGAAGAATCCCAAAAGTCCGCCGAATACTGCTACACCGAACGTGAAAACACCCAAATCGCCTCTTGAGAACGCACACAAGGCAAAAAACAAGGCAACAGGGGCTGTTACGCACGTTGCAAGTCCGTCGAGACCGTCTGTCAGATTTACAGCATTAACCGTTCCCGTAACAACAAAGAGCATGAAAATTATATAAACGACCATAGGAAGCTTCACAGCTATATGGGTAAAAGGAATCAATATCTCCGTCCTTAGCTCACCAATTAAACCCAGCGTTATTATGTAAGCGGCCGTTATGATTATCTGAAGTAAAAACTTCGGAAGCGCCTTAAGGCCGAGATTTCTCTTCTTTACTACCTTGATAAAATCATCTATAAATCCGACTGCGCCGAAAAGCACTGCCGTCACGAGCACTACAAGCGACTTTTGCATGGTAACAGTCATGTTATCGGAAAACAGCGCTATTAAAAACGTACCGGCAACGGCGGCGGCAATACCAACAATAAACATTATACCGCCCATGGTCGGTGTCCCTGACTTTTTCTGATGCCAGCTGGGCCCCTCTTCCCGTATCTCCTGACCGAATTTCAGCCGCCTCAGCCACGGGATAAATGCGGGACCGATTAGTGCAACTACCGCAAACGCACATACAAGAGGAAATAATCCGGACATTATCATATCTTTCATAGGTTTAGTTTCGTCCCTTCGTTATTTTTTCAAATAATTTTTCAAAATGCATTCCCCGTGACGCTTTGAGAAGCACTATATCACCTGGTTTTACAATGGAG
>CALXSX010000088.1 GCA_944391265.1 uncultured Clostridia bacterium
GAGAAGACGGACAACATTGTCGAGATTGCCGAAAAATGGCTTGAGGGCGGCCTTGATGCACTTGAGAAAACGCCGGAGCAGCTTTTGGCACTAAAACAAGCGGGTGTCGTTGATGCCGGCGGAAGAGGCTGGATGTATATTGTTGAGGGCGCTGTTAGTTATCTTAAGACAGGCGCAATAGTTAAAACAAACTATGTCCCTGTTTCTGAATCAACAAAAAAGAAGATTAAGGCTAAACCCGCAAACAAAAGCGAGAATATAAAATTTAAATATTGTACCGAATTTATAATTCAGAGGATTCCTTCGGATACGGCTGTGGACGAGTTCAGAAATAAAATTTCACCCAAAGGTGACTGCATGCTTGTGATAGACGATGATGAAATAATAAAGGTACATATTCACACAAATCATCCGGGATATGTACTTGAAGAAGCGGTTAAGCTCGGCGAGCTTATAGACGTTAAAATAGATAACATGAAAAAGCAGCACAGCAGCATACTTGAAGAACGCGGTGTGCAGGAAGCAAAGCCTGCTTCCGAGCAGTCGGAAAAGCTCGAGGAATATGGGTTTGTTGCTGTAAGTGCAGGAAAGGGCCTTTCAGGAATTCTCACTGATCTTGGCATAAGCAGGATAATTGAGGGCGGTCAGACAATGAATCCGAGCACGAACGATATATTTAAGGCTGTAAACAAGGTCCCGGCAAAGAATATTTTTATATTCCCGAACAATAAAAATATTATAATGGCTGCAAATCAGGTCAGGGAACTGTCAGATAAAAACATTGTTGTTATACCCACTACGTCGATTCCGCAGTGCATAACGGCCATGATGGCTTTTAATCCTGGCAAAGACCCGGACACGAATGAAAAAGCGTTTAACAAAGCTATGCGGGTGGTGTCGTCTGCTGAGGTGACGTATGCTGTAAGAGATACGGAATATGAAGGCCACAGCATAAAAAAGGGCGATATACTTGGTATTATTGAGGGCAAAATAAGCGCTATAGGAAAATCTCCTGAGGGAGTTGCCGAAAAGCTTATAGAGCGCATGACTGATGATGATACTGAATTTATAACAATATACCAGGGAAGACCGGCAAAAAAGCAACCTGCTGAGGATATGGCCGATAAGCTTTCAGATTTGTACGAGGACTGCGAGGTATCGCTTAAAAAGGGAGGACAGCCGCTTTACTACTATATTATATCAGTTGAGTGACGCTGCCGAAAGGGTGCGGATATTGCATGGACAGAAGTATTCAGTATATTAAGGGCGTAGGAGCTGTCAGAGCCGCGGCGTTTGCCAAGCTCGGAATAAAAACGCTTGAGGATCTTTTGTACTTTTTTCCGAGAACCTATGAGGATAGATCCGAGATGAAAACGATAGACAGCTGCTTGATAAATGAAACGGTGTGCGTGAGAGTCACCGTTTCTTCTGCTGTAAGGGAGACGAGAATCCGCAGGAACATGGTAATATATACAGCATACGTAAGCGATGATACGGGCATGATTCAGGCGGTATGGTACAACAACAAGTACATAAAAAACGTGTTTGTGCCCGGAGCAAAGTTCGTTCTTTACGGTAAGATAGGCAGTGCAAGAGGCAAGCTTCAGATAGAGAACCCTATATATGAACGTGCGGGAGAGCATAAATACACCGGTAAAATAGTACCGATTTATCCCCTTACGGGCGGACTGGTTCAGAAGAATATCCAATCTGCCATGGCGGAGACTCTTGTCGAAGTGGGTGAGATTGAGGAATGTCTTCCGCAGGAGATACTTTCTGAATACAAGCTAAGGGATATAAATTACTGCATGAAAAACATTCATTTCCCGGAAAGCAGAGACGCTTACAACAGCGCGCGCAGACGGTTTGTATTCGAGGAGCTTCTTGCATTGCAGCTCGCGCTTTTTTATCAGAAGCACAGGAATGTAAAAAACAGCGGATATGTGTTTGACAACTTTTCCGGCGGTGAAGAACTTAAAAAAAACATACCTTATAAGCTGACAAAAGCTCAAAAGCGAGTTATAGCGGATATTGTCGGAGATTTTAAATCGGGCAGGCAGATGAACAGGCTTATTCAAGGCGACGTCGGTTCAGGAAAAACAATAGTTGCCGCCTGTGCCGCTTTTATAGCAGCTAAAAACGGATACCAGAGCATTATGATGGCACCGACAGAAATCCTTGCGTCTCAGCATGCGGAAGAGCTTAAAAAGACGTTTTCAGGGCTCGGTGTAAATGTGGTACTGTTGGTCGGAAGCATGAGTCAGAAGGAAAAATCATTTGTCCGAGACCAGGTACAAAGCGGCCTTGCCGATGTGGTAGTCGGAACGCATGCAGTGATTCAGGACAGCGTCATATACAATAATTTGGGGCTTGTTATAGCCGACGAGCAGCACAGATTCGGCGTAAATCAGCGCGCAAAGCTGTGTGCTAAGGGAAACAATCCGCATATGCTTGTCATGTCGGCTACGCCGATACCGAGAACGCTGGCGCTTATTTTGTACGGTGATCTTGATATTTCAGTAATAGATGAGCTGCCGCCCGGAAGAAAGCCGGTTAAAACATATGCTGTCGGTGAGAGCATGAGAAAGCGTGTTTATAAGTTCATAGGGAAAAGCGTAGAAGAAGGAAGGCAGGCATATGTCGTATGCCCGCTCATAGAGGAGACGGAGGGCGCCGACCTCCAGAATACAAGAGAACGCTTTGAAGAGCTTAAGCGGCTGTTTCCCGATTTTGAGATAGGGATAATGCACGGCAGAATGAAGGGCTCCGAAAAGGAAGCAGTTATGGAAAGGTTTCTTTCCGGAGAGGTGTCCATACTCGTATGCACTACCGTTATAGAGGTTGGGGTGAATGTTCCCAATGCCGGGATTATGGTAATAGAAAACGCTGAAAGATTCGGACTCTCTCAGCTCCACCAGCTCCGCGGCAGAGTGGGAAGGGGATGTGACCAGGCGTACTGTATACTGTTTTGTCTTGGCGGAGGCGAAATCACAAAAAAGAGAATGGAAACGATGTGCTCGTCAAACGACGGGTTTTATATATCCGAGCAGGATCTGTCACTTCGGGGACCGGGAGACTTTTTCGGAACTCGCCAGCACGGACTCCCGGATATGAAAATAGCAAATTTGTTCTCTGACACCGATATTTTAAAGCTTGCACAGACTGCTGCAAGGCATATAAGTGACAACGGCTTGCTTGATACACCTGAATACGCGCCCCTTAAAAAGCGTGTTGAAAAGGTAATAAACAGGGCGGAGATACTTAATTGACATATTTTTCTTTGCATAATATCTTCAGCATGGGGAGAAATTAGTATTAAGGATTGGCGTGAGGCACTGAAATAGTGCCGTGCGGCGCTGACTTCAATATTTTTTTCATATGGAGGTATTTGCTATGTCAAAGAGTAAGGAATATAAAGCAGCAAATGAAAGATTTAAGGCAGAGGTTGCCGAGGAAATGGGCATTGATCTTCAAAAGAACGGCTCTGCCGGCGGCCTTACTGCAAAGCAGTCAGGAAGTATCGGGGGCAGAATGGTTAAGAAAATGATAGAGGAATATGAAAAGAACCTTAAGTAAATCTTAAGCAGTCAGAAAAAACAGCGAAAGCGTCTGGGATAGTGCATGCCGGGACGGCGATTTAAACGGTGTCCCGGGCGCTTTCTTATATAAGCGGGAGATAAGATGTATTATACATATTTAGTCAGGTGCAGCGATGATACGCTGTACTGCGGATTCGCCGCAGATGTTGAGTCAAGAGTGGCTGTTCATAACAGCGGCAAGGGCGCGAAGTATACAAGATCGCGGCGCCCGGTAGAGCTTGTGTACTTTGAAGAGTTTGAAACAAAGGTCGAAGCTCAGCGGCGCGAGCGCGTGATAAAAAAACTGACGCGAGCGGAAAAACTTCGCATTATTGAGGCGGCTGCCCGTCAAGGCAGACCTTGCACGGCTGCTTGCCGTCGGCTACAGCCTCGTTCAAAGTGATGCCGATAACCTCATTCTTCAGCATTCTGCAATCCTTTTTATGGTATTTTGTACCGTGCTTTGTAACATAGACAATAATGGAATCACCGCCGGGAACGGATTCAGAATTTGCCGCAGGCTCCTCTATCACAGCGGGAGTAGGCTGCGGATCTTTATTTATTTCGTTCGGGTACGGCATTATCAAAATCGAAACGGCAAAAACTGCTATCCATATCGGAAGAGCTACTATCTTTTTCCTTTGCCCTTTATAAAGCGCTTCGTAAACACATACAGCCGCAGTCGGTGTTACGGCAAGCAGCAAAAACGATGCAATGCCAACCCTTATCCCATAATAAAAGGGGTACAGACACAAAAGATAGTAAATAATAGCCTTAAGCATATTTTTAATATTTCTTGATCTGAACCCCAATATCATTTTTTACTCACCCTTATGATTATCTCAAATCGATAACTCTTTTTGCTTTTCCTACGCTTCTTTCAATTGTTTTCGGCTCGAGAAGGCTGACCTTGACTGAGATACCGAGCACTGTATGAATTTTGTGGTATATCTCATTTTTAAGCTTTTCAAGCTCTGAGAAGTTTTCAAGAAGGTCGCCGTTGGCTATCTCAACCCTAACCTCGAGTGCGTCAACATAGCCCTGCTTCGTAACTACAATCTCGTATTGCGGACTTATGTTCTTAATCTTAAGAAGTACCTCTTCTATCTGCGACGGGAACACGTTTACGCCCTTGATTATGAGCATATCGTCAGTTCTGCCCTGTATCTTATGTAAACGCCTTGTAGTTCTTCCGCACGGGCATGCGGTTGTTTCTATACAGCTTATATCCTTTGTTCTGTATCTCAGAAGAGGTATTCCTTTTTTGCCAAGAGGAGTTATAACGACTTCTCCGAATTCTCCGTCAGGAACGGGAAGAAGTGTGTCAGGGTTTACTATTTCAACCTTAAAGAAATCCTCGTTAATATGCATTCCAGTATGCTCGAGGCACTCTCCTGCTACACCCGGCCCCATTACTTCCGAAAGGCCGTAGTTTTCCGTTGCAACTATCCCCCAACGTTCCTCAAGTTTCTTTCTCATTTCTTCAGTGTGCCCTTCGGCTCCGAACATACCTATTCTAAGCGAAATATCGTCTTTTGTTATACCCAGTTCTTCAGCTACTTCTGACATATAAAGCGCGTACGACGGCGTGCTTATCAGTATAGTAGGCTTGAAATCCTGCATTATCATCAGCTGCTTTTCTGTGTTTCCTGTTGACATTGGAATTACGGCAGCTCCTACCTTTTCCATGCCGTAATGGAGACCAAACGCGCCGGTGAAAAGACCATAGCCGAATGAAATCTGAGTTACGTCGTTTTTTGTGCCTCCGGCCATAGCGATAAGCCTTGCTATACATTCTGCCCAGTTGTCAATATCTTCCTGTGTATACCCAACGACCGTCGGCTTTCCTGTCGTTCCGCTCGATGCGTGTATGCGCACTATTTCAGACATGGGAACGCCAAACAGACCGTATGGATAATTGTCGCGGAGATCGTTTTTGACGGTAAAGGGAAGCTTGCTGATGTCCTCTATCGACTTTATGTCTGAAGGGGAAAGCCCCATCTCGTCAAATTTCTTCTTGTAAAACGGTACAGACCTGTAAACTCGGTTTACCGTTTCAACCAGCTTTTCACTTTGAAGCGAAAGCATTTCATCACGGCTCATTGTTTCAATTTTTTCGTTCCAGTAATTCATTTAAAAACATTCCTTTCCGGCAAACTGATAAAATATATTCAAGTGAGCTGCTGTTATTGGGCAGTTCGCTTTTTTGTGAAAAGCATAGCAACGGGAACGGCGATAAATGACACCGCCATCGCGCACACGCCCATCTCCGGCGCATGACTTACAGCGGCGGAAAATCCGCCTGTAACTGTGTAAAAAATGCACGGCACGCCGATTGCAAGCGCTCCGGCTGCCATTCCGACATATGCGGAGACCTTGTTTGCAGACGGCTTCAGAACACCCCAAACATAAGGGCCGAGGAAGCAGCCTGCCACAACACCCCATGAAAATGACATGATGTTTACTATTACGTTTATTTTAAGCATCGCAAATACGAGCGAGAGCACTATAAATGCAAAGCACGTAAGCCTTGTAAGCCGCATCTCGGTTTTTTTGGAATATTTCTTTATAAGAAACGGCATAAAATCAACCGAAATTGCTGATGCTGATGAAAGCACAACTGATGACAGCGTAGACATAGACGCCGACAGTAAAAGCAGTAATATTACAGAAAGTATTACTATTGTGCCGGTGCTTTCGCCGAGAGCGGTGATAAGAGTATCGGGAATTACAAAATCGAGGCCACCTGCGGGCAGCTTGTTCGACAGTACGAGTCTTGACATGCTCCCGACATAGTAAGCTCCGCAGCCTATCAAAGCGGCAAAAAGCGTAGACACCACTGTTGCTGTTTTAATCGAGTTGGAATCCTTTATAGCGTAATATTTGCTGACCATCTGAGGAAGCCCCCACGCTCCGAAGCTTGTGAGGAGGATATTGACAGCAAGCGCCTTAAACGCTGTTCCGCCGTATACCGATGTGAGCTGCCTGCCTACGTCCCCTGTTTCGTCTGTAAGCCGTGAAAGCCGGCGGAAGCCTTCAAAAAAACCGCCTACGTTATCGTTTAACGATACGGCAATTATCATTGCTATAACGCCTACTGCCATTATGATTCCCTGAACAAAATCGGTGTACGCTGCCGCGGCATAACCTCCGAGCACAAGATAAACTGCCGTCAGAGCTGCTATGAAAAGCATCCAGACAGAAACCGATATTCCTGGGAATACGGCGTTGAACATATTTCCGAGACCTGTGTATACTGCTGCCGAATACGGCACGAGGAAAAAAAAGATGATGAAGGCGGAAATTATTTTCAGCCCTTTTGAGTCAAAACGTTTTTCAAAAAACTCCGGCATGGTTTTTGCTCCGAGCTTTCTTGTGAGCTCACGCGTTTTCCCGGCGAGGAGAAGCCATGCTGCAAGACAGCCTATAACGCTGTTTCCGACGCCTATCCATAGACTCCCGACACCGACGCCCCATCCGTTTTTACCGGCATATCCGACGAATATGACAGCTGAAAAATACGCTGTCCCGTAAGAAAAAGCCGATAACCACGGCCCTATTTTCCTGCCGCCGAGCAAAAATCCCTCTATTGTTGCGGAGTGCTTGCGATTTGAAATTCCTATGCAGACCATAAGCGCCGCAAAAAGAGCGAGCGCAATTACTGTGATGATCTGCGTCTCATGCATTAAATTTGTCATGATACTGCCATCCTTCCATACTTCAAAAATTTTTCTTAAAAAGTTCTTCTGAAACTTCCATACTACAATTCATCATTATACTACATTTGACAGCAAAATGCAATATATTTTTCAAAAATTTAGATAAAATCCTGCCATAATGTCACCTGCCTTTGGCAATTTAAGAAATATTGAAAAAAAATTAAAAAAATACTTGACATATTGTGCACATCATGTTATAATGTTAATTGCTTTAAGAGCACTTTTTTTTATGTTTAAAAAATTATCAAATTAGCTAAGCTGTTTTTGGAGGTGTAACGAATGAGAGTGAAAATTACATTGGCTTGTTCCGAATGTAAGCAGAGGAATTACAATACAATGAAAAACAAAAAGAACGATCCCGACAGGCTGGAAATGAACAAATACTGCAGATTCTGCAAAAAGCACACACTTCACAAGGAAACGAAGTAAGTTTTGTTCGTGATACTACAAAATAAGAACAGATAGGATGTGTTATTATGGCTGAAAACAATTCAGTTAAAAGAGGCTTCGGGAAAAAAGCAAAGAACTTTTTTCTGGAGACAAAGTCTGAGCTAGCAAAAGCAACTTGGCCGTCCGGATCGCAGCTGATCCATAACACAGGCATTATTTTGGTATTCATTGCAGTTGTTGCTGTCATTTTGTCGGTGCTTGATATTGGTTTTTCAAAGCTTTTCCAGTTTATAACTAATTGGTTATAATATTGAGAAAGGAATGATATCAATATGGCGGCTGACGCAAAATGGTACGTGGCACACACGTATTCGGGATATGAAAATAAGGTTAAGGCCAATATCGAAAAATCCGTTGAAAACCGCGGCTTGCAGGATCTGATACTCGATGTACAGGTTCCGGTCGAGGATGTTAAGGAAACGAGCGACGATACCACAAAGATTATAAAGCGCAAGCTGTTTCCTGGATATGTCGTGATCAAGATGGTTATGACTGATGAAAGTTGGTATATCGTACGAAATACAAGAGGCGTGACCGGTTTTGTCGGACCCGGGTCAAAGCCAGTTCCTCTCACTGATGAGGAAGTGTATAAAATGGGCGTTGAGACAGTGCGCCCGTCCGATATTAAGCTCAGCGTAGGCGACAGAATCACCGTTAAGTCCGGACCAATGGAAGGATTTTCGGGAACTGTCGAGAGCATAGATACGGAAACGCGAAAGATCACAGCCAAAATCAATATGTTTGACAGAGAAGTTCCGCTTGAGATAGAGGCTAATCAGGTTTCCGTTATTGATTGATTTGTTATAGACGGCAGGTCCGTTTATATATTTTTATCCCTCTGGTTTTTCAGTGGGAGGGCGTTATAGCCCGTAATTACCACACGTATTTTTAAGGAGGTGCCATTTATGGCTCAAAAAGTTGCAGGTTACATTAAATTACAAATTCCTGCCGGAAAGGCAACACCGGCTCCGCCTGTTGGACCGGCCCTTGGTCAGCACGGTGTAAACATAATGCAGTTTACAAAGGAATTTAACGAAAAGACGGCAAAGGACGCAGGACTCATAATCCCTGTAGTAATAACGGTATATGCAGACCGCTCATTTACCTTTGTCACAAAGACTCCGCCGGCTGCTGTTCTTATAAAGAAGGCATGCAACATCCAGAGCGGCTCAGGTGTTCCTAACAAAACAAAGGTTGCTACTTTGAAAAAGGCTGATTTGCAGGCTATAGCTGAGCAGAAGATGCCTGACCTTAATGCAGCAAGCCTTGAGTCTGCCATGAGCATGATTGCAGGAACTGCAAGAAGCATGGGAGTATTGGTAGAGGAATAATTTTATTCTTGTAAATCGGCTTTATTATTAGTGGGAGAGGCTCAGCCTTGTCTGACCACAAAGGAGGATACGAAATGTTCAGAGGAAAGAAATATCAGGACAGCGTAAAGCTTGTCGACAAGTCAAAGTTGTATGATGCCCCTGAGGCGCTGGCTTTGGTTACAAAAACAGCAAAAGCTAAATTTGATGAAACGATAGAAGCCCATATCAAACTCGGCGTTGATTCAAGGCACGCAGACCAGCAGGTAAGAGGTGCGATTGTGCTGCCGCACGGAACAGGTAAGACTGCAAA